>NZ_AUTN01000039.1:0-10484 GCF_000497955.1 Pseudoalteromonas sp. TAE56 | reverse complement strand
CTATCACTAGCGATAAAATAGCCATTGGCATCAGCGAAGGTGAAGCAGGTGTATTAATGCACGGCCCTACGTTTATGGGTAACCCACTAGCCTGTGCTGCAGCCTGCGCAAGTATTGATTTATTACTTAAACAAAACTGGCAACAACGAATAAAGCAAATTAACACCCAACTACAACAACTTCATAAATGCAGCGAACTAGATGCGGTTTCTAATGTGCGTACCTTAGGTGCAATAGGTGTTGTTGAACTAAACGAGGCTGCGGGCAATGTTGATGTTGCAAAAATTCAGGCCTATTTTGTAGAGCAAGGTGTATGGATACGCCCATTCGGTAAACTAATTTACCTTATGCCACCGTATATAAGTGATGACACCAGTATAAAAACATTGTGTGATGCGATTTATAATGCAATTAACAATAAGCATTACTAATACTTGTTGTTAATTTACTTACTCATATTCTTCATTAGGATTTAGGCTAGGGTGTGGAGACCTTTATGGATTGAAATTTGTCTAATCTGAGGCGATTGAATTGCGGCGCGGGGTATTAACCTAGTGGGCTCGGAAACTGCTCCTGCATTATTCTAATGGCTTACGTCCATATAAGAGTAAGTAAAAACCGAGCAAAACTTTCGCACCCTGCTCACGCCCCTTACCAACATCCGTGGAGTAACAAAGAGCATATCGTCACTATAATATACCCAACGGGCGCGCATTTTTGCGCATTTATTCTACGTTATCGCCTACTTATGCGGAATAAACATATTCCATAGGCCCTGCTTTAAATACCAAACATACTACTGCAAATTCAACCACGAAAAATAATATGCCTAATTAGTAAAAATACTCAGTACAAGTAAGGATAAGCCAGCGCAAAGCCAGATATGGCCAAATTTTTGCCATATTAGCGCGTTTTTATACACTCTGTGAGGGTTGTCTTTATCAACTAATAAGGAGCAAGGCTCTCCTTGTTTATATAATTTAAATAACGATTCATCTAAGTCAACTACAACACTGTGAATATCGCCATTGTAATTAAAGCTTACCAACATTGATTGTTGTTGCGCGCATTCTAATGGTAATACACGTGTGTTTATTACGGAGATGATGTTACTAATTGCACATACTCGCCAATGATGTTTGTTTATCTTACATTTCATCCATCTGAAAAATGGTAATAAACCGGCAGCTATAAAACACATCCCTAAGATTACAAGTATATTACTCATTACATATTAACCTTCTAATAATTGATAAGCACTATGCGCTGCAATTAAGTCGCTAAGTCCAGTACCGACCGATTTAAATAGCGTCATATCTTTATTATTTAAACGGGCATTCTTGTTCTGGATTGCCAATTCGGATAATTCTGCGCAAATTTCGTGTGCGCAAAACACACCCTCTTTAATTGGCAAGAGTAATTCGCCAGCCTCAGCAAGTACGTTTACTTTACTATCAACATATACATTGCTGCGAATAATTGTGGTTGAGTCACATTCACGTTGTTCACTATGGTGATTACCAATTAAATCAATATGAGTGCCTTGGTTTAACCAAGACCCTTTAAATAAAGGTGTTGGCGATCCCGTTGCACAGCTAATCACATCAGCACTGTAAACAACTTCCTTCGTGCTTTTACCAATGACGAACTCCATATTAGGAAATGCCTGCTCTAGGGTATGTTTTAACGCCGCCACTTTTTGAGCATTTCGTGCAATAAGTGTTACTTTCTCAAAATTACGCACCGATATATGTGCTTTAATCATATATAAAGCTAAATTTCCGCTACCAAAAAATACTAAGTGTTTACTGTTTTTTCTGGATAAATACTGGCTTGCTAATGCAGACACAGCTGCAGTTCGCCAAAGCGTAATACGCGTGCCATCGACTAATGCTAATGGTTCACCATGATTGCGAGAAAATAGCATTATTTTAGAATAGAGCGATTGATATTCTGTTTCTGTGTTTGTAGGAAAGTAAGTAAACGCCTTAACGCCAATAACATGTTCATTCCATGCGGGTAATATCGCAAAAGCATCATGATTTGACTTGTCTGTATTAAGTTCGTACACATTACGTTTAGGCATACAAAAAGCAGATGCAAAACCCTTTTGGAGTGCTTTTATTAAAGATTCAAAATTAAGAGCGTAATCAATTTTTTCTGCATTTATTATTTTCATTTTTTACTCCAACCTTAATAGTGCTTATGTTAACTGAGCTTTATATTTAATGGCTCATTAGCACAGCACTATGGCCTGTAGTATTATTAGTAATTAACTCAATAAAAATAGGTTACCCATAAAAAATGCCGAACAGTCTCCTGTTCAGCATTAAGGTTGTATTGCTTCATTGATAGCGATTCTTTGCCTTATGTAGTCTTAAGCAAAGTTATTAAATCAAGTAACAACCTTCTAGGGGAAAACTAAAATTCAATACGTGCAACCAACGACATATAGCGAGCACCTTGGCGGCTAGTCACTAAACCATAGTCAGGGTTTAACTCTAGGCCGTTATCGCCATACTGAGCACGCTCTTCGTTAATATTTATCGCACTATCGCTGTTAAATAAATTATATACAGTACCTTTTAAGGTCATGTCTGAACCAAAAAAATCTGTGTAATAAGTAAGTGACATGTCTACGTTTGTTGACCAAGGCAGATTACCCTTACTGCCTCGTGGCGCAGGGTTGCCATTTTCATCGTAGTGAGATGCTTGATCGTAGTATTTACTAATACATGCATCCCACGGGCTGCCTTGCTCACAGCTATCAACGCCTTCAGGGTGAACAGAGAAATAACTCTTAGGTCGGCCAGACGTAGCGCTTGCAACAATGCCAACGGTTAACGCATCGGTAATATTATAAGCACCACTTACCTTTATTGAATGGCGATGATCGTTTGGTAAATTACCGTAGCCATGATCCATTAAATCGCCGTAGTCATAAGATGTTGTCCAACCTGGATCTGCTTGGTTGTTATCCGTTTTAACTAATCCTTCGGTATTACCATAACTATGTGACCACGTATATGATGTATTGATTCGTAAATCATCAGTTAAGTTGCCATCTAGAGTAAATTCAAGCGCGAGGTATTTTCGTTTAGCTTCTGGTAGTGCCAGTTCTTCGGCGCTCAAATTAACGTTATCTACTTGGCCATCTCCATCAAAGTCATACGACATTTGAATTGCTTCACCAGGGTTATTAAGCACATAATATGAACCTTGCCCTACGTTATCGGTGATACCCATTTCAGCAAGCTTTTTAGCAAGCACAGGACCTACATCGGTATCTTCTACACTGCGACCTAAATCACGGTAAATAGCACGTACACCCGCAGACATAGTGTCAAACACTTCTTGCTGATAACCAATTGTAAATTCATCACTGTACATTGGTTTTAAAGAAGCTGAGGCAATTAACCCTGGTTCAGTAATACCACGCTGGCGCCAGCGTCTATCACGTAACATGTCACCTCTGCTAGGTGAGCCATCAGCCAATAAAGAAGGTGATCCATTGCCTTCTAATTGATCTAATTCGAAATACTCAAACCATTCAATAGATGCAGAACCCTGGGTGATATTCATGTTCGCAGAAACAGGTTGAAAATAACGCCCAAAGGTTGCAAATATTTTTGCACTACCATCGCCACTAACATCATAAATTGCTTGTAAACGTGGCGCGATTTGATTATCTATATCAACAAAAGCGCGACCATCTGAAACAGTGTTTTCGAACTGGCTATAGCGTAAACCCATGTTAAGCACTAAATTATCAGTTGCTTGCCATGAATCATTAAGATAAAACGCTAATGAAGTGGTGTCCGAATCGACCTCACGACTACGTACTCGTCTTTCGATAAAATCCCCACCTAGTGCAGCACCAGAGACATCGTTTTCACCGGCCGTTTTTACTGTCCACCAGCCTTCAGCGTCCCCAATGCCATTTTGGCCTTCAAAGAAATCAACTTTTACATTGGTGTAATCCACACCAAATTGAATTGAATGCTCATCTAAGTCCCAGCTAAAATCAATGCGAGCTTGGTCTCGAATGTACTCTTCTTCTGTTATACCGGAATTTGTATGCTGACTTAACGTAACAAAGCCATTTCTTTCATCCCATACACCTGGGTTTGGAGACGCGACCACGTTCTCAACATTTTCAGTAACACGACCAACAACGGCTGACACTGAAAAAGTATCAGTCAGATAGCCATTGTAGTTAATGCTATAAACATTACCGCCATCTTCACCCGGTGCATCAACACCTTGTTGCTCACCAACGACGTTTTCTTCCCACGCGTAAGCAAACGTTTTATCAGTCCAAGTACGTTTATTGTTCATTGCTGAAAAACCTACTGAGTGGTTTTCATTAATAAACCAATCAACTTTTGTAAACCAGCGGTCTTCATCACGCTCAAAATCAGAAAATGTGCTTTGCCCAGCGCTGTTCGACTCTTCTCTTCGTGGAGCAAATAGACCATAGAAGAAAAGCGTATCTTCAATAAGTGCACCGCTCGCCCATAACTGTACTTCTTTAAAATCGTAACTGCTCTGTTGCGTATTGGTACTGATGGTGCCGCTATCTTGGAATATTGAATCATGCTGACTACGAAGACTATCAGGATCCCAGCGTACCTCTGCACCAAATTTAAAATCATTATCACCCGATTTAGATACAGCGTTTACAATACCACCTAGAGCCCCACCAAACTCAGGGCTTACTCCACCCGTTTTAACTTGAGTTTGCGAAATAGCCTCCCATGGTAATCGAATCGAACCTAGCCCAGTACGAATACTTGTTACATTCAAGCCATTAAAGTAGTAACCGTTTTCAGCTGCTGACGATCCACCAAAGCTTGATGCGCCTTTAAAATTAGAACCACCTGGTGCAGCAGTGCCCGGAGCCAACAAAGCAATACTTTCAAAACCTGTATTTACCGGCATTGCTTTGAGCTCTGAACTGCTGAACGTTAAGCCAGAGGTGGAAGATGCCATATCAACACGACGAATGGCTGAACCAGTAACAGCAATACGTTCAATATCCGTTCCAGCTTTATAAAGCTGTACATCAAGTATTATTGATTGGCCAATAGTTACAGCAACATTTTCTTCAGTCATTGTTTGATAACCATCTTTTACAATAGTTACATCGTATGTACCTACAGGTACGTTTCTTAATAAGTAATCACCCTCGGCGTTACTGGTAATGGTGTAAACCAATCCCTTACTTTTATGCTTAAGTGTAATAGTTGCGCCGGTTAAATCATTCCCCGATTGGGCAACAATATGACCTTTAACAATACTGCTGCCATCAACAGCGTGTGCAGCTGGCACGATTAATAATGCTGCAGTTACCGCAGTTGCTAGCAGGGTTTTAGCACCCACGCCCCGAGTTTGTTTTTTGTTATTTGTAAACATGTAAGAGTTCCTTGGTCCTGTTGATTTTTTATTGTGAGACTAGCCTCGACATGAAAAATATACACATATTACATATTGTATACAATATGTAATATGCGTTTATTTTTAGTTAAATTTAAATTACAAATTATACAGAACCTAAAACCTTTTCAATTTGTACCTAAAAACAGAGACTTGGAGTTCTGAGATTTAATACATAAAACTGAAATATTAAAAATAAATATTTATAACGATGATTAACTGCTTGAGGCGAGCTTATGTAATCTATGTTATTTGGTGTAATAGGCTCCTTAATATTTTTAAACTAGATACTTAATTAATTTTGACCTAGGTATTGCCGAAGTAAATTTTGCTGCTACAATAAACTGCACACTGTATACAATATACGAAAATAAGTGGATATAAGAGGAAGCATAATGAAAACAAATAGCAAAGACTGGCGATATACTGTTATGCCAGCTGTATTTACTTGGCTTAAAGAGTCGCAGTCCGGCGCACTTGAAATTGATTTTGATGCAACGCAAAAATATGCAAATGATATTTTAAGCGTTAAAGGTAAAGGAGGTACTAAAATGGGAGGGCTTGTTGGCTCTGGCACACTGGGTGAGAATACCTATTTAAGTGACGAGCAGCGCCTTTCTTTACTAAAGGCTCTTTCGGTTGTAGCTAAACAACATAATGTTCCATTAATCAGTGGAGCAGCAGCTGAAACTAAAGAACAGCTTGCCAAAATTGTTACAGAACTTGCGACTGTTGGCGTTGATACCGTGATGGTAATGCCACCAAAAACCACATACACACCTTCTGATGAAGAAATGTATGCATACTATGCCCTTTCTGCAAAAGCTGCAAAAGAGGTAGGCATAACAATAATGCCCTATAACAATCCTGATGCAGCCGGCTACCATGCGCTCTCAACTGATCTTCTAACGAAGCTTGCTGCTTTACCTGAAGTTACCGCGCTTAAAATTTCAACGATAGACGTGTCAGTTATTGAAACAATGATGCTAATGAACAAAGACTTAAAAGTACTAGCTGGTGTAGACACCGTAACCGTACATGCAGGACTCGCTGGTGCGTGCGGTGGAATTACAGGCGTTGGTTGTATATTCCCAAAAGCAAGTGTCACTATGCAGGAACATGTGAATAAAGGCGAATGGGCTGAAGCAAATAAAATTTCTCAAGCGATGAATTCTATATCTTACCTTGATGCACAACCGTTACTTTTAGAATACCTTAAGCTTGCTTTTGGCATTCATCACAATGATGTAACGGGTGGGCTTCGTACCCTTGGGAAAAAACTAACTCAACAGCAGATTGATGATGTTCAAACACGGTATATCAAGGCAAAAGAGAGACTTGAGATTCTAGGTTTAATAGACTAATTATTTAAAAGTTAACAAACAAAAACTCCATTTTTACGGAGTTTTTAGTACCTACCGCTTAACTGTTCTTGCGATGGTTGCATCTCACCCTATTAAATAATCTTACTTATTGAGCATTAAAGAAAAATAGAAATTTAAGGTAGAAAGTTCAGGTGTATCGTTTATGCGAATATTAGGTAAGGTTAAGCTTTACACTTCTAAGCTTTTTGCTCTACCTACCTAAATTATTTTTTAAATATTCACTTTAAAAATGCAGATAAGCTGGTTGAACCTTGAATGGTAGCCAGCTGAGCACATTATAAGAATGTGCTAGCAAAGATTTATTAAAAACTACCTTTTTTCATCTTCTATTTTAAGTAATAGTTTTTTAATGTCGTTTTTTGCGCTCAAGATATGCTTTTTCAAAAAAACACAGGCTTTTTTGGTATCTTTTACGCGGCAAAACTGTAATAAAGTGCGATGCTCTTCGGGCGCAGTAGTTAAGCCACCTGCCAGTAAAATATGCATCCGTACATAACGCTCTGAATTTTTACTATACATATCAACTAGCTCCCGAGTTTGTGGCCGTTGTGCGCGTGAATACAACTTACCATGAAAACGGCTGTTTAAATCGCCCGTTGCCAAGTGAGTATCACCTGCTTCCATGGCGCTTTCAAGCTCAGTTAAGATAAGCTCGGCATCGGTTAAATCTTGATCTGTTAATCCCTCTATTGAGTGACTTAGCAGCTCAGCTTCAAGTAATGCCCTCAAATCAAAAATTTCATCAATTTGTGATGCTGAAAGCTCTGTGGCCGTGGCTCCTTTATGCGCTTCAAAATTAACAAGCCCTTCAGCTTCAAGCTGAAGTAGTGCCTCACGAACAGGTATTCGACTCACATTAAGTTCAGCAGCAAGTGCAGCTTGACGCAGCGGATCACCAGCTTTTATCTCACCGGTTAATATTTTTTCACGAATTGCTTCTGCGACTAGTTGGGTACGGGTTTTGTGCTCGATAGCCATGGTGATCCTTTTATATTGCATTTAGCATACATTATACCCAAGTTCACTTATATGCCAAGTTAGAATCTGCCTAAGCGTCCTTAAGAATAAGGAAAATCGGGAATATACAATTTGTATATCCCGCCCAATAATCTTATGCTTGATAACAAATTGGTCGCATAAATCGCAACATTGCATTTGTACCAACAGAAGTGCTGCGCACATCCGTTGAGCTTGGGAATGGTCCACCATGGTTCATTGAACCACACACTTCTACACCTGTTGGCATTTGATTTTTAATCAAACGGCCTACTTTATATTGCAGTGCTTCAATAACACTATCAGCTTTATTTAAATCAGCCTCAGTACCATGAACACTTGCAGTAAGCTGACCTTGGAGTTTATTTATCAATATCATGAGCTGTTGCTCACTGTCGTAGCGCACAACTAATGCCGCAGGGCCAAACACTTCTTCATGCAAAGTTGGGGTTGTTAAATAATCATCGGCATTACACGCGAAGACATGCGCATTAGCATGAAACGCTTGCTCAAGCTTACCTTTGCCCAACACGCTTAGTTGAGCAAATTGGCTGCGCTCTTCGACTTGTTGTTTAAACGTTTTAACAATCCCAGGGGTGAGCAAGGTGTCTGATGGCGCATCATTAATACACGCAGTAATGTGTGCTTCAAGTTCATCACACCCCGTTGGCACTAACCAAAGCCCAGGACTGGTACAAAATTGCCCGTTGCCCATCAGCATTGACTGGCAAAGTGACTGTGCCATCTCTTTACTCTGTTCTATGGCTTTATTAGGTAAAATAACTTGTGGATTAATACTTCCCAGCTCGCCATAAAATGGGATGGGTTCTTCACGCTTGGCAATCGTTTCTTGCAGTTTACTGGCCACATTAAATGATCCGGTAAAGCCAACCGCTTTAATTCCCGGAGCAGCAACTAATTGATGCGATATGTCATACGCCTTGCTTTGCACCATAGCAAACACCCCTAAAGGCATCGCACATTCTTTAATGGCTGCAAGCGCCGCTCGTGCCATTAACTCACCCGTACCAGGGTGCGCTGTGTGATTTTTTACAATCACTGGGCAACCTGCAGCAAGCGCTGCTGCAGTATCTCCACCCAGTGTTGAAAAGGCATAAGGAAAATTAGATGCTCCAAATACAGCAACGGGCCCTAACGGTAAATAGTTAAGCTCAGTATGTGGCTTTGGCAAAGGTGCTCTTGTGACATCTGCTTCATCCACTACTTTCAAACCCAGAGGTGACTCAGGGTTTTCACGTAATGCACTAGCAAATGCTTTAAGTTGATTTACGGTGCGCATGCGCTCCCCCTGTAAACGCGCAAGTGGTAGGTTAGTTTCTTGCTGTGTTTGTTCAATTAGCTCATCGCCAAGTACTAAAATTTGCTCTGCGATGCACGTTAAAAAATCTGCACGTTGCGCGAAACTGGTTTTACGGTACTGATAAAACGCCGATTGTGCGGCCTTTATCGCACCGTTTAATTCAGCCGTACTAAGATTAAAAAAGCGCGTTGGTAATGCTTCATTGCGCGCAGGGGAAAATGCGTGAAATTCACCATTCGCTGAATCACCGATCCACTGCCCTGCTACTAAACTTTGTCCTGTTAATGTCATGCTTTGCTCCTCATTAAATTACTTGAAACCCAAATGCATATGGGTCATCGTCATCCACGGTGATCGCGCTTGTGCCCGTCACTCTAGACCAGCCTTGTATACTTGGTAATATGGCTGGTATGCCTGCTATTTCTGTTACTTGCTCAATACAACCAATAAACTGGCTCCCAATATAACTTTCGTGAATAAAATTCTGCCCTTGAGCCAACTGTCCTTTGGCAAAAAGCTGTGCCATACGTGCGCTGGTACCTGTTCCACATGGCGAACGGTCAATAGCTTTGTCGCCATAAAAAACAGCATTTGCTGCATCCGAATTGGGATTTTTAGGTGTGCCTGTCCATAAAACATGGCTAGCACCTTGAACGGTTTTATCTAGCGGGTGCGTACATTGAACTTTCGCGTTTATTGCTTCTCGGACTCTAGGGCTGTACTTTAAAATTTGCCCTGCAGTTAAATGTTCAATGCCTTTATAATTCGTCTGCGGCTCAACAATAATGTAGAAATTACCTCCATAGGCAATATCTACTTTAAGCTCACCTAGCTCAGGTATCTCAATAACTATCGAGCGGTGTGCTAAATATGCGGGTACATTATAAATTTTTACCCACTGTACTTTGCCATCAGTCATTTCATAGTTAATATGAATACGCCCAGCTGGTGTGTCTAACAGCAAAGTACCTGGCACTTTTGCATGTAATAAGCCATGCTCCAAAGCGAAGGTAACAATACCCATCGTACCGTGACCACACATAGGTAAACATCCTGATGTTTCCACGAATAATATAGCTGCATCACCATCTTCCGTGGTGGGTGGATATAAAAACCCGCCCGACATCATATCGTGACCCCTAGGCTCAAACATGAGCGCTTGGCGTATCCAATCGTGATTTTGCAAAAAATCCTGGCGCTTCTCACTCATGCTCAACCCGCTTAATTGCGGGTGACCACTGGTTATTAGCCTTACTGGGTTACCACAGGTATGGCCGTCAATACAAAAAAAGGTCCCTTTGAGCATAACTTAGTCCAAATTAAATTTTGTTAAATCAAAGTGGCTT
>NZ_AUTN01000038.1:0-7794 GCF_000497955.1 Pseudoalteromonas sp. TAE56 | reverse complement strand
TGGTTGCAGCCAAAGCTTGGGCCTCACATTACCCGAACTTGGTTAAAGTATTAATTAATTTATGGGTTTATTATCCATACAAGTCACTCAAAAGGACTGTGCTCCTCACCCGTTTTAGTGGACACCTCCTCATCACTATGAGGAGACTAAAATGCCTAGATATACTCAAGCTAGAAAGACACGGTTTTACCCAGTTAATTTCAAAATCAAAGCAGTCGAACTAAGCTTACGAGACGATGTCTTGATAAAGGAGGTTGCTAAGACGCTTGATATTCATCCGTTAATGCTCAGTCGTTGACGAAAAGATTCCTATATTAAACGTCGATAATAAAGGCTGGCGTCATCAAAAGTTTATTCTTAAATTAAGTTCAGCATTACTATTTTAATCGCACATAACATTGACCTAGCCCCAAAAATTAAATTGATTTCGAAAAGTGATAATGTTCAATTTTATAGAGAGTATGAGTGGAATAAAAAAGTGGCCGTAGTACACTGGACTCATAAAGATCCCAACGGATATCATGTTGGTGGTTGGTTAAAACACAAAGGTAAAATATACCAATAGCTTTATAGCAATCTGTTAAAGTAAAAAGGTAAGGAAAACGAAAATGACAATGCAATGGATCGCAATTTTGGCGGCTTTAGGCTGGTGTTTATTACAAGTAATACTTTTGCTTATATCTTCACAATGTATTTTTTTAATGATCGAGTTTCGCTCTGATAATGAGCATAAACTGTATCAAAAACTTCTATCAAACTTTATTAAATATCTTTTTTACTCCTTATTTATTTTACCACTCATCTCTCTAGGTTTGTTTATATATGGTGTTATTAACATTAAAGAATGGTGTGAACTTAAGCCTGGATTGTGGGTATTTGCTGCTTGGTGGGTGGCTCTATTTGTACTTTCTTATGCTCTATCAATGAAGAAAAAATATCGTATTTAAAAGAGTATTAATATCTACCGCCAAAAAGTTTATAACATCAAAAAACAGCTTACTAATTAGCTATATAGTGAATCATAAAAATAATAACCCCACTTTAGAAAGTACTCTCTACTTACTATCACCATACACATTCTCAGGATTTATTTGCATTAGTAGTGCGGGGTTGTCTATCGGTTTAAACCCGTATTGTGCATAAAGACCATGCGCATCAGAAGTCGCTAATAAAAAGCGCCTGAGCCCTTGCAGCTCAGGGTGCTCTACTATTGTTTTAATAAGTAACTTACTCAGCCCATTACCTTGCAAGTGCGGGGCAATAAATACATCGGCTAAATAGGCGAAGGTTGCTTTATCGGTCACTACTCGGGCAAAGCCAACTTGTTCGTTATGAGCGCTGTAAACACCAAAGCACATTGAGTTATCAATAGCTGATTGCATCACGCTTTTAGGAATGCCTTTGGCCCAATAGCTATTAGCAATAAAGTTATAAATAACGTTAAAGTTAAGTTTACTTTTGTCTGTGCTAATTGAGTAGTTACTAATGTTTACTGTCATAAGTTAGTAGTCTTTTTTACCAATTTTTTATAAACATTTCTATAGAACGTTCCTATAAATAGTCTTTAACGTTCCTATAGCCTATAAATAATCTTTAACGTTTTTAAGCTGTTTGTCGTGTACTTTTGAAAGCATTAACAACGAGCAAATAGCCCCAAATAACGCCAGTCCCATATCTGATTGGGTATCCCACACGTAACCTTGCGTGCCTAAAAATGCGTCTGCGTTTTCGCCGCTTAACACTGCAACCCACCACTCGATTAATTCGTAAAAGGCGCTAAATGCTAAACATACCGAAATAACAAAAGTGATTAACCAGCCTCGACCATTTACTACCTTTTTGCGTAGTAAAATTTCGCGTGCTAGTAGTGCAGGTACAAACCCTTGAAAAAAGTGCCCTACTTTGTCGTAGTTATTACGCTCGCTACCAAATAGGTTATCGAAAAAAGGGACTTCGGCGTAGGTGTAATGCCCGCCAATCATCAGCACAATACAATGCGCTAAAATAAAAGTGTATAAAATAGGGGTAAGTTTAAAGTGGCTATAGGTACTTGCTAGCAGCACTAAACCAATAATTGCGGGGATAACTTCAAGCAGCCATGTAAATTGATCTTTTGGGTTAATACCAGACCAAATTAATACAATAAAAAACAGGCTCAACCATAAATACTTCATTTAGAATCCTTTTCTAAATTGATCAAATTTACGGCATTTTACGCCTTTGAAATAAACGACGCTACCTATAGTTTGTTTTTGCAGTAATGCGATTAAACAAAGTAGGAAAAAAGCGCTTAATTGTAGGCGCCCAACCACTTAAACCTTTGCCAATAATCACTTCGTCTTTTTTATTACTTATGGCACGAATCATTTTTGTAGCAGCTACGCTTACATCCATGCCATTCTCTATCGATTCTTCTGGTTTATTTTGCGCTATGCCTTGCTCGTTTAGTGAATTATGCGCAATTGCTGTTTTAATAGAGCCAGGGCAAATTGTTAAACAATGAATGTTATGTTGTGCTACTTCTGCACGTAGGCAATCCATAAAACCAACAACCGCATATTTAGAACCCGAATAACCTGTTCTAAATTTTGAACCTACCTTACCCGCCACACTACTAATAGACACAATTGAGCCACTGCGCCTTGCGACCATAGAAGGCAATACCGCTTTAGTCAGTGCAATTAAGCCAAAGTAATTAACCTCCATTAATTGGCGATACACGTTAAAGTCGTTTTCTAAAAATAAGCTACGCTGCGATACCCCGCCGTTATTAATTAAAATATCAATTGCAGGAAGCTCGCTCATTTTTGCTGTTATTGTGCTCAGTACGTGTTCTGGCTTGGCTAAATCAAGCGGTACAACTAAGTGCCCTTCGCCTTTAAGCGTTGCTTTTAAGTCGTTGAGTTTATTTACATTGCGCGCCGATAAAATAACACGCGCTCCAAGCTCGGCAAATTGTATAGCAAGCTCTTTACCAATACCTGACGATGCGCCGGTGATCCACACGGTTTTATTATTATATTGCATGCGTTATCTGCCCTTTTATTGTTATTTATTAGGTTTTATAAGGGTACTTAGTAAAGTATTTTACGCCTTTGTAGGGCCAGCTATTGCGTTTACTTCATCTTCTAATGTTTTGTAAAAACCCATTAAAAATAGTAGTTCAACAGTTACGTACAAAGGGCCAATAATTAAGCCAATTAGGTCATCTACAAACGCCGGTTTTTTACCTTCGTAATAGTGCCCAATAAACTGTAATACCCAACCAAATACAAATACACCTACGCCAATACTCAACCAAGGCCAAAACGCCATTGCCGCAATGGGCTGAGCAGCAACAAGGAGTAAAGTGAATATCACAGCCATAATAAAGCCAAGCGAAAAGCTCAGCATAAAATAATAAACAACCGACGCTAATACAAAAAGTTGTGCGCCATCAATTACTACACTACCAAGGGGTATTTGAATACGTGCTAGTAAACACAAGGCTGCAAATACAATGAGCGGAATACCAAAAAAATGCGTTAGTACATTACGTTTAGAACGATGATACAAACCATATTTACCAAGCTGCTGTTGAAGTGTTTTCATTGTTTTGCCTTTATTTTTATATATAAAACTTACTTTAGCAAAAGTAGACACAACAACAATGTCAGGTATCCGACATTTTGTAAATTAAACAAATGCAGAAATTATTTTACCCGGCTCATGCTCACCTTTCATATCCGTTCGCTCGCGCCCTTTTTGATACTCTTGCTCGAGCATTTTTTGAAGTTCCTCTATTTTATCAGCAATTGCGGTAGGGTCTGCGCCCTCACTTTGCTGTTCTTTAATGAGCTCTTCTATTGTCGCTTTTAGCTCGTCTATTTTGTTTTTGTTTACACCTAAGCGCTGATACACCAGCGCTTCTTGGGCACTTTCTAAAAACGTTTGATCTTTAGGCGTTGAGCTTATGCCTTTAACATCATTTGGTTTTTCATTAGGGAGGGTATTAGTTGCCGCAACTTCGCTTAAACCTGCCGCTTTATTTACTGTTGGAGAGTTATAATTACTATATTGATTTTTAAAGGTTATTGTAGTCATTAGCTCAAATCCATTGTTGCATTACATGTTATGTAGCAATTTTGGTTCCAACTAAATAAAGCAGCCTCTATTTAAGCTTGTGTAGCACGGGCCTGTAACTTTTTTTTATCTAAAACAGTTATGCGTTGATACCCCAAACTAATAGCTTGTAAGCTAACAAGCTGTTGCAGTATTTGATTAATAGTTTGGCGCGTTAAGTAGGTCATATCAGCAAGTTGCTGCTGAGATAAAACAAGCGGTGTTAAGTGCTCTGTATGTTCGCTAAGCATTAAAAGTCGATTGCATACTTTTTGCTCAGCGCTTAGTAATGCGTGATCTTCCATTGAGGTAAACATTAGGCGTAACTTTTGTGCCAGCAATAAACCAAACTCTTGCCAATATTGTGGCTGTTCGTTTAATAGCTGTTCAAGCGCGCGTTGGGGCACGTAAAAAAGCACAACATCAGTTTGTGCATATACATCGTGAGTGCGCAGGCCACCATCAAACAAGGTAACTTCGCCAAACCACAGTGATGAATCAATAAAACTGAGTACGGCTTCTTTGCCTTCGTTACTTACGCCACTAATACGCACCACGCCGCTAAGCACTGCATAAATTCCATCGTGCTTATCACCTCGCAAAAATAATGACTGCTGAGCCTTTAGCGAGAGCGTTTTGCCCTGCGTTAATAAAAAGCTTTTTAAATAAGCGCTGCGGCTTTTAAACCAATGCCCTTGCTCTATAACGTTTTGCTGCTGTGGAGTCATTATTTACTGCATTTGCTTATTAAATGGCTGTTTTTCGATAACCAATTTTTTAGGGAAATTTAAATCGGTTGCTATAACAAAGTCATCGTAAGGATCATTACCCGAAAACAGCTCCGAAATTAATGTATCGTTTTTATAAACATTAACGGTTACACCGCTACCCATGCCGCCTGAGTTAATAATATAATAATGATATTCGCCGTTACTAAAAAATAAAATACTCTGGCCAATACGCCCTATTTGCCTGTAGTAACTACCAAATGGTGTATCTGGTGAAGCTTCTTTTTCAAGCCCTATGTCATTAATACGACCAAATCGATAACTAAGCGATGAGTCATCTTTTGCAACACAAACAGAAAGTACCTTCTCGGTAGGCTCTAACTTGTAAGCTGTATTTTCATCTGGGTTGCGCACAACTTTATGCATTTTTGCGTTAATGTAGGCTGCTTCATTACTTTTACAGTGCGTAGCTAGCATACCGACGACTAAAGCGGGTTCGTTTTTTTGAACTACAGGAGGTGTGTTTACTTTGTTATTAGTGGGTAAGTTACTTGCATTATTATTTAGCTGAGGGCTATCTTGCATTGCCATACTTTGGTCGTCACAACCAAACAGTGCAAACAAGAAGAAAGAATAAAAGCTCGCTAAAAATTTAATGCGCATAATAAAATCCATCTATGAGAGAGCCTTTAAAATAGCGATAAAACTAGAGACCCGCAACACTCTTATGCGTAATACTTTATAAGTTTATTTTTAAACCATCTTCTGCAAAAACTACGTTACTTTTTAGTGATTTAATTAACGATTTTTTAAACAATCTCTGATTTTTTAATGACCAATTTGTAAAACGAGACACCCTCTGTTTTAGGTGCCTAGGTTTAGTCACCAACGCTCTACCTATTAATTTTAGCCTGTAGTAAAAGCTGATATTAAAACACCATAAAGTGTTTAAATAACTAAATGAATCAGTAATCGAGTTTCTTATAATAAAATGTTGTTACAGCACTGTTTTTGAATGGCTTTTCATAACCAACTGTAATTTATGATTTAAATCTAAAAAACACACATTTTAAAAACAATTTAGTCTCATTTTATTAAAACAATAGTTGACCCTATTTAAAATTTAAACTAGCATTTCTGGAAGCGCTTCCACAAAGCTAAATTAAATAGGTTTTTCTGGAAGCGCTTCCATACATTTGACAATGTTTACAATTACACAATAACAGCCCCATACAAGCTGTTAATAATAATGATAAAAGCGCGAGGGAAACCGAATGTCTAACCATATTG
Organism: Pseudoalteromonas sp. TAE56; assembly: GCF_000497955.1. NCBI lineage: Bacteria > Pseudomonadati > Pseudomonadota > Gammaproteobacteria > Alteromonadales > Pseudoalteromonadaceae > Pseudoalteromonas > Pseudoalteromonas sp. TAE56. The sequence goes on along the minus strand of NZ_AUTN01000038.1, from coordinate 1,675 downwards.
TAAGAAAAACAAAGATAGCAACCAGCCTATCTCTGATTTTAGGCGCATCAATCTCTTTACCTGTATATGCACAAGAAGCAAATACAGATGTTGAAGTAATTCAAGTTACTGGTTTTAAAAGTAGTATTAAAGAGTCTACTCGTTTAAAACGCGACGCTGCAGGCGTTGTAGATGCTATATCAGCTGAAGATATTGGTAAATTTCCAGATACCAACTTAGCAGAGTCGCTACAGCGTATTACGGGGGTGTCGATTGATCGCTCAAATGGTGAAGGCTCTAAAGTAACAGTTCGTGGTTTTGGCCCCGACTACAATATGGTAACCCTAAACGGACGTACTATGCCGGCAGCTTCATTGCCTTCAGGCGGCGGTACACCCAGCTCTCGTGCTTTTGATTTTGCAAACTTAGCGTCTGACAGCGTTAAATCGGTTGAAGTATATAAAACGGGTAAAGCAAGTATTGCATCAGGTGGTATTGGCGCAACAATTAATATTAATACCGCTCGCCCACTTGATAATCCAGGCTTTGTTTCAAGCATTGGCGTAAAAGCATTACACGATTCAACAAACCGCGTTGGTGATGACATAACACCAGAGCTTTCGGGCTTAATTAGCTGGACCGACAGTGAAGCTAAATTTGGCGCCTCGTTAACTGCCAGCATGCAACAGCGCGATAGCTCATCAACAGGTGCGTTTGTAAATCAATGGAATACATCTGCTTTTGACGGCACAATCCCACAAGCAGCAGACGATATTGTTTTAACTAATGCACCCGCTGTTGGTCAGCTTTATTCAATGCCATCAGATTTGCGCTACACCATTGCCGACAGAGAACGTACGCGTACAAACGCGCAATTAACGCTGCAATACAGCCCAATTGACGATTTAACAGCCACGCTTGATTACACGTATTCTAAGCAAGATTTATTCGAAGCCCGTGCTGAGCAATCAATATGGATGGATAACTACAAAAGCGCGCTAACGTTTGACGATAACACGGTAAAAACCCCTATTTATTACCGAGAAGAACGTCGCGATCAGCAAACACGCGATTTAGGCTTAGCGTTTCAAGAGCTAAACCAAGTTAATCAAAACGACTCTATTGGCTTAAACGTTGAATACTATTTCAATTCAGAATTGAGTTTTATGTTTGATGCGCACAATTCAAAAGCCACTAGCAAACCAGATGCACCTTACGGCAGCTGGGTAAACGCAGGCTTGGGCGCAAACGTAGTTAACGCACAAGAAGTTGATTTTAGCCGCGAACTGCCATCAATGAGTATCGATTTTGATGATTGTCGCCGAGACAACCTAAATTGTAATAACACGTTAGATGCCTCTGATGTGGGTACGTCTATTTTAGATTCTAACTTTGCTCGCCAAGAGTCTGAAATCACAGAATTTAGAATCCATGGTAAATACGAAATTGAAAACGGCGCAATTGACTTTGGTATAGAGTCTCGCTCTATGGAAAGCCATTCACTGCAATCACTTACACGTAATACAATGGGTAACTGGGGTATAGAAAACCCAGGCGAACTACCTGATGGCTACCTAAACCCAACAAACTTTTTAGCTGAGTTTGACGACTACGATACATCGGGTTCGTACAACCAAGGTTATACCGGCAGCGCATCGCAAATTGGTTACTGGGCAGGTGAAGAATACGGATTTAA
>NZ_AUTN01000037.1:0-6845 GCF_000497955.1 Pseudoalteromonas sp. TAE56 | reverse complement strand
TAGCCGATGGCGCAAGTGCTGTGTCGTACTCTTTTTCTGCCCATGGCGAGCACTTTTTAATATTAGACAGCTTAGGCTTTTTAAATGTATTTAGCGCACACGACCATGATGGCGAAATGCATTGGGAGCTTGAAGGCCAAGTTGATATTACCGAACAAGATGTATCAACCATGCCCGAGGGTATGAGCTTTAGCATGACAGTGGCGCAAAATGGTCAGTTTGCTTATGTAGCCGACCCGATTGCTCAGCACGTTATGCAAGTACACTTAGAAGACTTAGAAATTGAAAGTGAGGTTGAGCTTACTTTTGCCCCAAGTGCAATTACTTGGCTGGGTATTGCGCAAGAGAAAGACGATCACGACCATTAATTTAAAACTAGCACTTTAAAAACCCGTAATTAGATTTACTAATTACGGGTTTTTTACAGCTATTTATTTAGCTCTATTGTTACTTACGGCGCCAGCCACTCCATACATCATCTATATCATCGGCTTTATTTTTTTTCTTTTTCTTGCCTGTGCCTTCTGGTTTTGCCATTGGCTTTTCATTTTTAAGCGCCTGTGCAGCATCAAGGTTAGCTTGGTTTACAGCAAAGCCTGTAACCTCTTCACGCTCTAAGCGTAGTTTGTTTTTCTTCTCGATAATTTTAAAGTGATGAAAGTCTTCATAATCAATTAACGATAACGCTAAACCAACTTCACCAGCACGGCCGCTTCGGCCAATACGGTGCATATAATCAGAAGGGCTGCGTGGTAGGTTAAAGTTTATTACCACTGGCAGCTTCTCAATATCTAAACCACGTGCAGCAATATCGGTTGCGATAAGTACTTCGATTTCGCCCGCTTTAAATTTTTCTATTACGCGAGTACGCTCACTTTGGCCTTTATCGCCATGGAAAACTTGTGCATTAACACCGCGCTTTTCAAGTTTACTAGCTAAATGCTCACAGTCTTTTTTCGCGTTCACAAAAATCAGCGCTTGGCGCCATTTATGCATTTTAATTAAATGTGCTAAAACTGTGGTTTTTTCACCTTTGTTTACGGTAAAAACACGCTGTACTAAGGTGCTTTCATCTTTGTTTTGTACTTGTATTTCAACAGGGTCGCTTAATAGATCTTGCGTTAATAGCTTAACTTGCTCAGGGAAAGTTGCTGAAAACAACATGGTTTGTTTTTTAGCAGGCATTAACGCTAAAAGCTCAGCAAGCTCTTCAGTAAAACCAAGGCTTAGCATGCGGTCGGCTTCATCAAGCACAAGCGTATTTAGTTTATCGAGCTTAATAGCATTGCTTGAGATTAAATCGAGTAAACGTCCTGGTGTTGCCACTATAATATCAGCACCGCCACGAAGAGCCTGCATTTGTGTATTAACCGACACACCACCAAACACAGCTACTGTTTTAATCGCGCCATTAAAGTTTGCAGAGTACGATTTAACACTATCGGCCACTTGCGTAGCAAGCTCACGGGTAGGTACCAAAATAAGCCCCGTTACAAAGTTACCTTTGCTCGCTGCTTTTTTAGAGCCCTGCTCTAAAAATAGCTTTTGTAGCATAGGCAAAGCAAATGTAGCTGTTTTACCTGAGCCAGTATTCGCCCCCGCAATTAAATCACTGCCCGCAAGCACACAAGGTATAGCCTTAGCTTGAATTGGCGTAGGCTGGGTATATTCCAAATCGGTTAAACGAGCTAATAGCTCTGGAATAAGGCCAAGTTCGGTAAACGTGCTAGGGCTTGTGGCTGAGGTCATAAAAGTTATGGGCTTATTGCTAAAAAAGTAGCCTGCAATTTTAGCGTATTTAGCGCTTATTAAGTAGGGGTTAGTGATTTAAATGTTTTTTATAGGTAACAGCTGCGTGTTGTAAAGGTAACTGTAAGCGCAGGCTACCCCCCGCGCTTTGCCCTTTTATATTACTGGGTTTTATTTAACTGCGTTTGCAATCTACTTTTAGTCTCTTTTAAGGCATTTAAATAGGGGTATGTGGTATCTGCAACATTTAAAGCAGCCTCTATTTTAATAAGTGCTTGTTGTATATTACCTTTTAATTCATAGCCATAACCTAACCCCCATAGTGCATCAACAGATTGTGGGTGATGCTTAACATTATGCTTAAATACTGCCAAAGCACGCTCATATTGCTGCATATTTACTAGGTTGTAACCAAGTTGCCTAACAGCCGCCTCTGGAGGTGTTATTTGCTCCCCCCATTGCTGAGATAACTTTTTATAATAAACATCAATAGATTCTATATCATCGCTTAAAGCACTCATTGGCATTTGTTTGGGTAAAAACAAATTATGGTAGGCATTAAATACCCCTGCAGCCGATGTTAAGTTATGCGATACATTATCAAATGCATCACTGAAAAAGCGTAAATTTGGCAAGCTATTAGATTGCAAAGCTTGCTGCAGCTCATTATATCGTTCACGCATTAAGCCAGCTTCTTCGCCAATATTTATATAAACATAGTTATTCAGATCTTTTGATTTATTGATAAACGACTTAGTCGCTTTTACTGATGCGCCATAGTTCCACCAAACGGCAGGGCTGTAAGCAATGTGTGCTTGGAAAAGCTCAGGGTTAACTTGCATTGTATAAAGCGAAAATACGCCTGCCGCAGACGCTCCTGCGATCACATTATAATTGTGCGTACGGTAACTTTTATTAATTAAAGGCATAAGTTCTTGCTCAATAAATGCTAAAAACTTTGCTGCACCACCGCCTTCACCTACCGGGCCTTGTGGCTCTTTATTAACTGTGGGGTATAAATCTCTTAAGCGATTGGTGTTTTCAATAGCGACAATAATAACCTCAGGCGCACGATTATTATTTTTCAGTCGATCCATTACAGCACTTATAAGCGGTATGTTACCCGCGCCATCTAGGCGATAAATAACTGGATAAACTTTGTTTGGATTAGCTTGGTAACTCTTTGGAAGTTGAACTACAACGGTACGTAGCTCATTTAAAATTGCTGAATTGATAGTATGTGTTTGTTGCGTATAGTTAATGGTTTGCTGTTTTAAATCAGGCTCTGCTAGTGTGTTATTAGAACAAACTATAAATAAGCTACATATAAAAATAGCAGTTGATAAACGCATAGCTAACCCTTTAGAAAGTAGTGTGTTATTTAATCTAACAGGCTTTGAGGTACAAAAAAAGGCGCATTGAGCGCCTTTTTAGTTTTAACTAATAAATAATAACTTATTGATTTTACTCAACCGTAACCGATTTAGCCAAGTTACGAGGTTGATCAACGTCAGTACCTTTAATTACCGCTACGTAGTACGACAGTAACTGTAATGGCAGTGTGTAAACAATTGGCGCAATTATGTCGTCAGTGTGGTTTACGTTGATTACACGCATTGTGTCGTCTGACTCAAAGTGTGAATCTTTATCTGCGAATACATAAATAATGCCGCCACGTGCGCGTACTTCTTCTACGTTTGATTTAAGCTTTTCTAATAGCTCATTGTTTGGTGCTACAACAATAATTGGCATGTCGGCATCAATAAGTGCGAGTGGGCCATGTTTTAGCTCGCCCGCTGCGTAGGCTTCTGCATGAATATACGAAATTTCTTTAAGCTTAAGCGCACCTTCCATTGCAATTGGGTATTGTGAGCCACGACCTAAAAACAATGAGTGGTGCTTGTCGGCAAACTCTTCTGCAAGATCTGCAATACCATCAGCGAGTAATAATGTTTCCTCTAGCTTAGCTGGAAGTACTTTAATTGCATTTACAATTGCGCTTTGATCAAGGCCTTTTTCTTGCGCGATAGACGCTGTAAGCATTAACAAACCAACTAGTTGCGTAGTAAATGCTTTAGTAGATGCTACGCCAATTTCAGCGCCCGCTTTAGTCATAAAGGCTAGGTCTGATTCGCGTACAAGCGATGAACCAGGTACGTTACAAATAGTCATTGAAGCCATGTAACCTTGCTCTTTAGCTAGGCGTAACGCAGCTAGCGTATCGGCAGTTTCACCCGATTGAGAAATAGTAACAAGTAGGCTATTTTCATGTACAAACGACTGACGGTATCTAAATTCAGAAGCTATTTCTACATTACAGCTAACACCCGCAAATTGCTCAAGCCAGTAACGTGCAACCATACCTGAATGGTAAGACGTACCACAGGCAATAATTTGCACGTGTTTTACATCTTTAAATATTTGCTGAGCGCTGTCGCCAAAGGCATCAATTGCTACGCGGTCGTCGTTTAAACGCCCTTCAAGCGTATTACGTACTGCAAGTGGTTGCTCGTAAATTTCTTTTAGCATGTAGTGACGGTAATCGCCTTTACCTGATGCATCTTGCGTAATGTTTGATTCAATCACTTCACGCTCAACTGCGTTGCCGTCTGCATCAAAAATTTCTACTGTGTCACGTGTAATACGCGCTACGTCGCCTTCTTCTAAAAAGATGAAGCTACGAGTAACAGGTAGTAGTGCTAACTGATCAGACGCAATAAAGTTTTCGCCAAGGCCTAAACCAATAACAAGAGGGCTACCTGAGCGCGCTACAATGATTTCGTTGTCGTTCGCTTTATCAAATACAACAGTACCAAACGCACCTTCAAACTGCTTAACAGCTGCTTGTACTGCTGCAAGTAACGTTGCGTGTTGCTTACGAAGCTTATGAATTAAGTGCACCATTACTTCGGTATCCGTTTCAGATAGGAACTCGTAGCCCTCTTCTTTAAGCGATGCGCGTAAGCTTGCGTGGTTTTCAATAATACCGTTGTGCACAAGTGCTAACTGGTTGTTTGATACATGTGGGTGAGCATTTGCTTCTGTAACGCTACCGTGTGTTGCCCAGCGTGTGTGTGCAATGCCTGTATGACCACTAACGCCAGCTTTTTCTAGCGCAGCTTCTACGTTAACCACTTTACCTACTGCTTTAACAGTATTTAATGTATTGCCATCAAGCAATGCTACGCCTGCTGAGTCGTAACCACGGTATTCAAGACGCTTAAGGCCTTCAACTAAAATTTTGTTTACTGGACGTTCTGCAACTGCCCCAACTATTCCACACATAGTGTCTCCATTAATTTTTTAAATACTTGCTACTCAGTAGCTACTGTATAATCTCTGCGCAAATTAGTTTTACACCACACGCCTCAATTGCTTTGCGTTTATCGTCTGCTAAGCCATTGTCGGTTATTAATGTGGTTACTATTTTCCACGGTAATTCTAAATTTGGTATTTTTCGGCCAATCTTATCTGATTCAACCATTACAATGACTTCACGAGCCGCTTCTGCCATTACTTGGCTCAAACCAACTAACTCATTAAAGGTTGTTGTGCCACGTTTTACATCTATACCATCAGCACCAATAAAGAGCTGATCGAAGTCGTAAGAGCATAATACATTTTCGGCAACTTGCCCCTGAAACGACTCAGAATGCGGATCCCAGGTTCCACCGGTCATCAAAAGTGTTGGCTCGTTCTCGAGTGCTAATAAACGACTAGCGACTTTAATCGCATTGGTCATAACAACGAGCCCACGTTTATTGGCAAGTTCAGGGATCATCGCTGCTGTAGTGCGTCCGCTATCAATAATAATGCGATTATGATCGTTTATAAGTGAGGCTGCCGCTTTTGCTATTGCTACTTTGCGCTTTGAATCTACTTCATCGCTAACAATTTCTTTAGGTAGTGCAATAGCACCACCGTAGCGGCGAAGTAATAAGCCACTTTTTTCAAGCGAGGTTAAATCTTTTCGAATGGTTACTTCTGATGTTTGAAACTGCTCAGCTAGCTTTTCAACAACTACTTCACCTAGTTCATTAACCTGAACCAGTATATTGTGACGACGCTGTTGTGTGTTTCGTTTAGTCATAAAGCTCGTGAATTAAGTTTCGTTTCGAAAGTTATGCGATTTTAAACGAAACAACCTAAATGGCAAGTGAACGAGCAAAAAAAACACAGTTTTATTCTAATAATAATAAAACTAAAAGTACGGTAAGCTATAACTAATTAAGTTATAAAGATAAATACAATGCAGTCATTTAACAGTATCAGTAAAGATTACTTAGCACAGCGAAAGCAAGCAGGTGAAACCTGCCGTTTATTTAATAAGAGCCCAAGTAAAGGCAACTTAAAACGTATCAAAGAGTTATTTTTAAAGTCGGGTGATGGTGTAATTATCGAATCAGGTTTTCATTGTGATTACGGTAATCAAATCGTTATTGGTGATCGTACTTTTATTAATATTAATTGCACACTTCTTGACTCGCCATTAGCCAATAACTCAATCACCATTGGTGATGACTGCTTAATAGGTCCGAACGTTCAGTTTTTAGCTGTATCACATGCTACTAATCCAGTAGAAAGGCTTAATAAAGAAAACTTTGCAGCACCTATCGCGTTAGGCAATAACGTATGGGTTGGCGCAGGTGTAATTATTTTAGCGGGTGTAAGTATTGGTGAAAATAGTATTGTGGGTGCGGGTGCTGTGGTTACTAAAAATGTAGTGCCTAATACTGTAGTAGCGGGTAACCCAGCTCGTGAAGTAAGAACACTGTAGATATTCTCGATGTGATTTTAGCGTCAGGAGTCACTACGCTCGCTCGCCCTACGTGATGGATGTTGATATGAGTGTGTATTAATTGCGCGTATTTTACTTTTCTGCAGACGTAAAAAAGCCCGACTCTTTCGAATCGGGCTTTCTACAATTTGAAGTCGGTGCGCTACGCAGTAGAATGTCGTAGTGCCCACAGCGGTGGAGAGCCACATAGCAAATGCTACACTATCATCGGTAGAAGCTTTGGTTTCACTACTGAGTTCGGCATGGGCTCTTGGCTATTTACTAAATCCCAGACAGCAAAAAACCCGTCACATTTCTG
>NZ_AUTN01000036.1:0-1052 GCF_000497955.1 Pseudoalteromonas sp. TAE56 | reverse complement strand
GGCTAATTTAGCGCGCAAGCCTCAAGGTAACGATCGTGCTCAAGTTAAAGCTGTTAAAGAAGGTTTATGTAACTTGGCATTAGGTAATAGTTACTACCTTGGCAAAATGCTAGAAGATAAAGAACAAAAAGGTTGGGCAGAGGCCGTAAATATTAACTTTCCGAATCAAACTAATCGTGGCTCACACATAAATGTATCGGGTGCGGTTATTACCAAATACGCTAAAAACCCTGAAAATGCATTAAAGCTCATAGAATATATGACCGACAGCAAAGCACAAAACATGTATGCTTCATTAAATATGGAGTATCCAGTTAAGTCGGGTGTTGAATTATCAACTTTGGTTGCCTCTTGGGGTAGCTTTAAAGAAGACAGCTTGCCACTTGATGAGATTAGTAAATATCGTCCGTTAGCACTTAAGCTAATTGATGAGGTGAAGTTCGATCTTTAATGACTAATAAATTTAAGCTGTCTAAATGGCAGCTCTTTGCGTGGTCGACTGGCTTAATACTTTCGGCCCCGTTGTTTTTTCTTCTTTTTGAATCTCTACAAGGTAGCTCTGAGGTGTTTTCTCACCTGTGGGATACCGTGCTTTGGGATTACATAACCAATACCGTATTGTTAGTTTTAGGTGTTTGCGTCCTTAGCTGCGCCATAGCTTTGCCACTTGGGTGGCTAACGGCTTACTGTAGTTTCCCGGGTAAAAAACAGTTTGAATGGGCACTTATGCTGCCCCTTGCTATGCCTACCTATATTATTGCCTATGTATACACTGATTTATTAGATTATGCGGGCCCGGTGCAAATAGCGCTGAGAGAATGGTTTGGCTGGCAATCACCTAGCGACTATTGGTTTTTTGATATACGTACATTACCCGGCGCCATCGTTATGATTGCCTTGGTACTTTACCCGTATTTATTTTTAATTTTTAAAACAGCCCTTCGCGAGCAGTCATTCAAATTAGTACAAGCTAGCCAGTTAATGGGGCTATCTCCTTGGCAAAGCTTTTTTAAAGTCAGTTTAGTGCTCTCTCGTGGGGCAATTGTGGCGGC
>NZ_AUTN01000035.1:0-23682 GCF_000497955.1 Pseudoalteromonas sp. TAE56 | reverse complement strand
TACTAAAGAAAACACTAGGCCATGGCGGCGGTTGGATGACGATTACCACTGCTTGGGGACTTGGTGTTTTTATCGGTGTGGTTGTTGCCGGTCCCTATAGTGGAGCACACCTTAACCCTGCAGTAACAATAGGCTTAGCCGTAGCTGGATCATTTCCATGGTCCGAAGTTCCAAGTTATATTTTAGCGGAATTTATTGGCGCGATGGTTGGCGCTTCGTTAGTTTATGCAGTTTATAAAGATCATTTCGATGCCACTGACGATCCCACCTTAAAACGAGCTGTTTTCTGTACATCTCCAGCTATACCAAATACGTTTAGAAATATACTTAGTGAAATAATAGGGACCTTCGTTTTATTAATTTGTGTTTTTTACTTCTCTTCAGCTGAAATTGACGATGGCTCTGGCGTAAAAATAGGCTTAGGTTCAATAGGCGCTATACCTGTTGCTTTTGTTGTTTGGGGTATTGGACTTTCTCTGGGCGGGACTACTGGATATGCAATAAATCCAGCTCGAGATTTAGGCCCGCGAATTGTACATTCTTTATTACCAATAAAAGGTAAAACTGATAGTAACTGGAGTTATTCATGGATCCCGGTAGTTGGTCCAATAATAGGGAGTGTTTTAGCAGCTTTATTATATATATTAGTTAAATAATTGAAATATGGTTATTTAATTTGACTAAAAAATGATTATACACAGACTACTTTTCTGAACACACAAAAGAAAAATATAATTTATATAAGCAATATAGTTAAATAAAAAAGGGCGTGTAGCCCTTTTTTATTTAAAGCTAAAGCTATTACCAATACAAAAATATAAATAAAAAGTATAAAAATTTATATATCGGAAGGCGGGATTATTGATTACCACTTTTAACTAAAAATTAATAATCTAGGCTTAATTTGATATCCACACTTTAATAGCGAATCGAAAGTAGGGTGGTTCGATAAAAATTTAAAACGTGAAGTATAGCCACTTAATTACGACAATGTAGTGATGCTAGCCCCATCAAAAGAATTTGTAGCAAGCTTGCCGTATGGAAAAATTCCAGACAGAAACGATTTTACCGATCTTGATGCAGACACGCGTACTAAATATTGGAATATAGTTTTTAGTGAAACTGAAAAGTTGGCTGAGGCGTTAGATAAAAATTTAGAAAATAAATCATTTAGTACCATAGATATTATGGGATAGGATTATTTATTTAGTTACTTGTTATAAATAAGAAATTAAAAAGGAGATTTTATGAAACTATACAAATATTTATCTGCTGATGCTGCTACGGCATTCTTAACAGAGCCTACACTTAGGCTAAGCCAGAACAATAGCCAGAATGATCCTTTTGAAGTTTTACCAACAGGAATAGATATAAATAAAATAAAAGATGTCAGCCAAGAGACTATAAAAATTTGTGGGAGAGAATTTAATTCGCACAGAGATATAAATCCATATTTAGATTTATATGGTTATGTGTCTTTAAGTAAAAATAAAGAAAGTATGCCAATGTGGGGTAACTATGCAACTAACAGTAAAGGTATATTAGTTGAATTTGAAGTTGATGAAGAAGATCCATTTTCTATTTTTGATATAAATAAAACTAATGATATTGAAGCCTACCTGAGTGACAATGTTATTTATAATAGAGAGCGAAGCTATAGCAAAAATATCACTACTTTATCAGATGAAGAGGTTAATAACTTTTCGAAACATTATTTCTTTAGTAAACATGAATCTTGGAAGCACGAGGAAGAATATAGATTTGCACTACCATTTACGAACTGCAATAAAGTCATAACACTTGGTAATTCAAATGAAACCAAAAATAAACTGAGCTCACTGGGTTATAAAGGTGATTTAAGAGAAAAAATCAATGATCTATCTAATGTGTTTTTTCTAGCAGGGTTTTGTGAAAATGACCTTTCAAGATGGAATTCAGTTTGGAGAAATTACGAAGCTTATCAAGTGATGTTCTTAATTAAAGTTAATCCAAGTAAAATATCTAAAATTTACTTAGGAGTAAATTCAGATGTAAAGAAAATGAAAGAAGCAATAATAGAGGGGACTAAGTTAGCATCTGGAAATAGAGGAAGGTTTTATAATAGCTATGAAAATTTTAGAAATGTCTATAAGTGTAAACTTGACAGCAATTTATTTGAATTGAAATATGAAAAACTTACGTAGAATACTTTAGCATAGAAAGATAGAACACAACCCATAAATTACGTTATGTTAAATTAATTGGGTTTTAATGAAGCGAGCGTGATTATACAAACCAGCTCGCTTTTAGGAGAGTAATTTGGTGGTTAATTAAGCTCTGAATCTACCCAAAACTTAGTTCCTTTTAATACGGCTTGTAGTGCAAGGCCATTTTCGGTTACAGAATATACAGTAACTTGATCTGCAATTGCTTCAGCAACCAGTGCACCGCCTTTATCTTCATATTTTGCTGCCGCATCAGCGTTTCCGCCAAATGCCCAACCATGTTCAATAAATCTATTTAATGCAGCTTGGTTATGAAAAACCATTACAACGTTAAAATCTTTTACACCTAAGCCAAGCCCTAAACCGGCTTCGCCCATATTCATGTAAGTCGATTTACCTGTAAGGTTATTTTTAACTACGCCGTAACCGCCACCAAAACTAGCTAAAACAACATTTACGTTAGCGTTATCAAAAACGGCGAAGCCAGCAGAATTAGCAATTTGTTTTTTAACATCAGGTTTTTCAGCGTATAATTTATCTAACGTGTTTGCTTTCATACTTTGTACAAGTGAACGTTTTTCGCTTGGTGATGCACTACCCGTAGTCGCACAACCAGTTAACGCAACAGTTAAAGCAAGTACGCTTAGTATAATTAGTTTTTTCATAACTTTTCCTTAATAAGATATAGCAACCAACAAGCATAGAATAATTACAGTATTAAAATAATTAGAGCTTTACTATGTCCAATACTAGACAGTATCGGACTTTAAGGTTATTCTGTAAGTCTATTATTTAATTGAATATTTATACATTATGCTTGTTGCTTTGGTTGATACATTAAAACAATTAAGATATCAAATTGCCCATCTAGATGACGGTACTCTAAATTCAGAGTACCCAGAACTTGCATCCTTTATACAGGAAGTTGGCTTGACTGTAACTGAATCAAAGGCCGATCTGATATTCTTATATCAGTTTTTGTATGTTTATGGCCGAAAATCAGAAGCCACTTATAGTCGTTTTCGAAATGAACTCGAACGCTTTTATTTATGGTCGTGGTTAATAGCAAAAAAATCAGTATTCGATTTAAAGCGTGAAGACATTGAAGCCTACGTTGATTTTATGGTCGAACCCGATAAAGCATGGGCTGCAACTTCAGTGCAATGGCGTTATAAAGATGAACAAGGTATTCGTCGATTAAACCAAAATTGGCGCCCTTTTATGCTTAAAGAATCTATTGCTAGCCAACAAACTCTATCGTCTATGTTTACTGCATTAAATGTTTTCTATAAGTTTGCTTTACTAGAAGAAAAAACATTCGCGAACTTTGTTCCTGTTGTTAAAAAGAATAGCCCGTATTTAGTTGTTCAATCTCAAATTCAAATTCCAGACACATTAAGCGATATACAATGGGAATACGTTTTTGGTGTAACACGTGATTTATGCGAACATAACCCTGATTTAGAGCGAAACTTATTTACGCTTGCCTGCTTAAAAGGTCTTTATTTGCGAATTTCAGAATTATCTGAGCGCCCGCAGTGGTCGCCGGTAATGTCTCATTTTTGGCAGGATAACGATGGTTTCTGGTTTTTACGCATTATGGGCAAAGGTAATAAATTACGAGATGTAACGTTAAGTGATGATTTTGTTGAATATTTAAAACGCTACAGGTTATATCGAGGGCTACCTGCCCTTCCCCGTGTTGATGAGTCAGATCCGCTGGTGCATAAAATTCGTGGCCAGGGTGGAATGACCGTAAGGCAAATCAGGCGTTTAGTTCAACAAAGTTTTGATTATGCGCAGCAGTCATTACTTGATGATGGTTTTAAAGATGATGCTGAACAACTCGGTGCTGCAACTGCACATTGGCTTCGTCATACTGGTGCCACACATGATGCGCAAACTAGACCGCTTAAACATTTATCAGAAGATTTAGGCCATTCTAAAATTGCTACTACCGATCAAATTTATATTCAAACAAATATTAAAGAGCGAGCAAAATCAGGACTTAAAAGGAAAATTTAATGGAGTACTTAGTAATAGCATTTATAGGCGGACTATTTTTAATTTATTCTTTAACACTTCGTCAGTTAGAAAAAACAGAAGTAACAGGTCCAATGTTTTTTGTTGTCGGCGGAATATGTTTAGCTATGTTACTACCCAACGAAGGGCGTAAAATAAAAGAAGGTGTCGATCTCTTACTACCTTTTATAGAACTCACGCTGAGTATATTTTTATTTTCAGATGCAGCTAAGTCAAAGTTAAGTGTTTTAAGGCATAGTTTTCAGTATCCTAGTTTATTACTGTTTATTGCCCTACCCTTAACTTTATTGCTAGGCATTGCCGTTGCTTTATTTTTATTTGCTGAGCTTTCACTTATTCAAGCAGCATTGCTCGCTATTATTTTAACACCTACCGATGCCGCATTAAGCAAAGGGCTATTAGCAAGTACACAAGTGCCCGAAAAAATTCGTGAAGGAATAAATACAGAAAGTGGTTTGAACGATGGTTTGTGTGTACCTGTATTTTTAATATTTATATTACTCGCTAAAAATCCTGATTCAGCTATTACTGCGACGCAAACACTAAGCGTATTTAGCCGAGAGCTTGGTTTGGCTTTATTAATAGCAATTACAAGTATCGCTATTTTTATACCGTGTTTAAATTTTGCAATGAAGCGCCATTACTTTGCACAAAATACGAGTCCATTTTTATTACTCGGTTTTGCTATGGCTGTGTTTTCTGTCACTCAATATTTTCACGGCAGTGGATTTATTGCGGTATTTGTTGCAGGCTTATTGTTTGATAAATTCTCAACAGATGAAGTAAGAACAGAATTAATTGAAGACTCAGAACACATAGCAGATTTTACATCGCTAATGATTTGGTGCTTGTTCGGGTTTGTTTGCGCTTACTTAGTCATTCCTAAATTAAATGCTGAAATAATAATTTACGCTTTGTTAAGTACAACATTAATTAGAATAATTCCAGTTATGTTGTCACTACAGTTTACGGCATTGAATATTAAAGAGCGTTTTACATTTGCGTGGTTTGGACCAAGAGGTTTAGCATCAATTGTTTTTACATTGATGGTTATAGATACGCAAATAGAAAACAAATATCAAATTGCGACTATAGCAATGACGACTATTTTATTTAGTGTATTTATACACGGCATTAGCACTAAACCTATTGCAGATAGCTTTGCTAAAAAGTAGTTTTTAAAACAGTTATTTAAATTAGATAATTAAAATAATAGATTTAAAAAAGGCATAACGATTACTTTCATTATTGATGAAGTTAATTGTTACGCCTTTTTTACATAAGAACTAATTTAATAAATCTATTTAAGTACTCTTATTTTATAAAGTTATTTTAGAGCTTGAGCTAGTAATTCAATTGGGTGTTTTGGTTTAAACTTTTCAAAACGTTTAACTTGGCTACGACACGAAAAGCCGGTAGATAAAAGTTGCTCTGGTTTGTTTTTATCTACAATTGGTTTCCAACTCATTTCGTAAAGCGCACGTGAGTTATCTTGATTTTGAGCTTCGTGGCCATAAGTTCCCGCCATTCCACAACAACCCGTATTTGTTGTTTTTAATGTTAAACCAATATCATTAAAAATTGTTTGCCATACATTTGCGGCTTTTGGTAATGCGGTTGTTTCAGTACAGTGACTTAATAATGTAAATTCGGTATCTGTATTTTGTTTGGCAGTTAACCCTTTGAATGATTGCGACTCTAACCATTCATGTGCAAGCTGCACATTAAATTCACCACGGTTATTTTCTAAAATTGTATTATATTCATCGCGATAACACATAACGAGTGAGGCATCTAAACCAACTAATGGTGCATTAATGTCATTTAGTTTATTTAAAAACTCGGCGGCATTTTTTGCAGTTACTTTAAACTCATGCAAAAAACCTTTTACGTGTTGAGGCTTACCATTTGGTTTAAATGGTAATAGCATTGGTTTTTTACCAAGCTGGGTTATTAAAGTAATAAAACTTTCTACTAGTTCTGCTTCGTAAAAACTCGTAAATGGGTCTTGTACTATTAATACGTATTCGCTTTGTTGTTCTGCATTTAATTTATTTAATAAATCAAAATCAAACTGTTGTACTTTAGTAACACGCTTTGAAAGTGCTGGAATACTTAACTGTGGTGTATCAACATAACCAATGGTTTTTTTAATAACATTACTGACTAATGATGTTTTAACAATTGGGTTTATAATTTTTGCAAATTTTGCCATTAATGGCGCGCTATTTTCTATATTGCCAACAAGGTAATCTTTTAACGGGCGCGCATAATAACTATGATAATAATTTAAAAAGCGTGAACGAAAAGTAGGAACATCTACTTTTATTGGGCAGGCAGTTGTACATGCTTTACATGCTAAACACTCATCCATTGACGCTTTTACTTCGTGTGAAAAGTCGTAAATACCTTTTCGTTTTTCGCGGCTATGAACAAAACGTTCCCACCAGGTAATCACTTCACCTTTATTAAGCTGTTTTTCTACTTCGAGCAAATCTACATTTTTTGACTCTTGCAGACGAAGCCATTCGCGCATTAAACTTGCACGTCCTTTTGGTGAATTACGACGATCACCAGTCACTTTATACGATGGGCACATAGGTGAGTTTTCATCGTAATTAAAGCATATGCCATTACCATTACAGGTCATTGCATTGTTAAAACTAGTTTTAACTTCTATTGATATTTGCTTATCGAAGTGCGATCTCTTTTGTCCATCCACACTAACTAGTGAGTCTTCACTATCAATAGGAGTGCATATTTTACCGGGGTTAATTCGGTTGTTAGGATCGAATGCTGTTTTTATTTTACGAAGTTGGGTATATAAATGCTCACCAAAAAACTCAGGGCTATATTCACTACGATAACCTTTACCGTGTTCGCCCCACATTAAACCGCCGTATTTAGCGGTGAGTTTTACTACTTGATCTGAAATAGTTCTAAGTAGTTTTTCTTGTTCTGGGTCGCACATATCAAGTGCCGGGCGTACGTGTAAAACCCCTGCATCAACATGACCAAACATACCATATTGTAAATTGTGGCTGTCGAGCAGTGCTCTAAATTCGACAATATAATCTGCTAAGTTTTCTGGTGGTACGGCGGTATCTTCTGCAAAAGCGAGCGGTTTTTGACTGCCTTTAACATTACCTAATAAACCCACTGACTTTTTACGCATTGCGTAAATTTTTAGTATGTCGCTTTTGTCACTGGTTAACTGATAACCAATAACGCCATTAGTTTGATTTTTTACGCATTCATCTAGAAGCTTACAAAGCGTGTTTACTTTGTCTTTTATATCATCGTTTGATACTGCATTAAACTCGACCATGTTAAGGCCTTGCATATCTTTATTTGGTACGTCGGTTATTAAGTCCGATACTAAATTCCAAATGATATCTTCGCGCGCTAAGTTTAAAACTTTGCTATCAACTGTTTCTACTGATGTTGCGCGTGCATCGACTAAAAATGGAGAATGGCGCAGCGCTGAGTCAAAACTATCGTACTTAATATTAATAAGCGTTTTAAACTCGGCAATAGGCGTCAGGTTTAATTTAGCTTCAGTTACTATACCTAATGACCCTTCTGACCCGGTGATTAGTCGGCTCATGTCAAAAGTAAGTAAGTCATCACTTAGTACATGCTCTAGGTCGTACCCGGTTAAAAAACGATTTAACCGAGGAAACTTAGCTAAAATAGCAGCGCGTTCATTAATCGAAATATCTAAAACTGTTTTATATAAATTGCCAATAAGTGAGTCTTGGTCGGCTATAATTTTTGCTTTATCGATGTCGATTGGTGAAGTGCACATAGGTGTGCCGTCAACTAAATAAGTTGTCAACCCTAAAACATGGTCGCTTGTTTTGCCGTAAACTAACGAACCTTGCCCCGATGCGTCAGTACTTATCATGCCACCAATAGTTGCCCTGTTACTGGTAGATAAATCGGGTGAGAAGAAAAAGCCATAAGGTTTCAAAAAATCATTAAGCTGATCTTTTATGACGCCTGTTTGAACCCGTACCCAGCCTTCTTCTACATTAATTTCAAGAATTTCGCGCATATAGCGTGACAAATCTACAACAATACCAGGTGTTAGTGATTGACCGTTAGTACCTGTTCCACCGCCACGAGGGCCAAACGTTAGTGATAAATACGGGTCACGAGATGCTGTTTGCAATGCGAGCTGAATATCTTTTTCGTTTTTTGGAAAAATAACACCTTGCGGTATTTGCTGGTACACACTGTTATCGGTTGAAGCAGTAATACGCGTTGCATAACTTGCATCGGTATCTCCGGTAAAACCTTTATTTTTAATGGTACTTAGGTAATTAGCGACAAGTTCTGTCGCGGCATTTTGCTGTGTAATTGTTGCTATCATGACGGCGATATTTTAGGGCATTTGACTAATTATATCATGGTGATGGCGAATAGAAATTGAAGATTTTACAGTTTGTAACACTCTTTTAGTCGATTTTAATCCAGCTTAAATTATACTCAAGTTAACCATTAGCGAGGCGTGTTATATGAAAAAATTACTATTACAGATCATTGGTGTGTTATTTATTTTGCTAGGATTATTTTTTGCGATTGTACCTGGTCCATCACTCATATTTTTTATGGCGGGTTTATTATGTTTTTCGCCTTACTATCCTAAAGCACGACATTACTTATCACTGTGCCAAAAGGCATTAACTAAGTCGTGTGCCTATTTGGATAAAAAATTAGCCCGCTAATTTACTTTTAATTGAATAAATAAAAATGCCAGCAATAAATTGCTGGCATTTTTTATAGCTTACATACTTGTTACTTTGCTAATTTTTTAGCTAGGTACAACCATGTTTCTATTACTGTATCTGGGTTTAATGAAACAGAGTCAATGCCCTGCTCTACTAACCATGCTGCAAAGTCTTCGTGATCTGAAGGACCTTGTCCACAAATACCAACGTACTTTCCTTTTTCTTTAGCTGTTTTAATAGCCATAGAAAGTAGCTTTTTAATTGCTGGATTACGTTCATCAAATAAATGTGCAATTAAACCAGAGTCGCGATCAAGACCAAGCGTTAGCTGTGTTAAATCGTTAGAGCCGATAGAAAAACCATCAAACATTTCTAAAAATTCATCAGCAAGTAATGCATTTGAAGGAAGCTCACACATCATGATTACTTTAAGACCATTTTCGCCACGTTTAAGGCCATGCTCTTCTAGTAGTTCAATTACGCGTTTGCCTTCTTCAAGGGTACGTACGAATGGGATCATAATTTCTATGTTTTGCATATCCATTGTATTTCTAACGCGTTTAATAGCTTCACACTCTAGTGCAAAACAATCGCGGAAATCTTCTGAGATATAACGTGCGGCACCACGAAAACCAATCATTGGGTTTTCTTCTTCCGGCTCGTATTGCTGGCCGCCAACTAGGTTTGCGTATTCGTTTGATTTAAAATCAGACATACGAACAATTACACGCTCTGGTGCAAATGCACAACCTAGAGTAGAAATACCTTCAACCAGTTTTGTTATATAAAACTCTACTGGTGATTCGTAACCGGCAATCATATCTGTGATTTCTGCTTTTAATGCATCTGTTTGAGCATCAAAATTTAATAATGCTTTTGGATGAACGCCAATCATACGGTTGATAATAAATTCAACTCGCGCAAGGCCAACACCTGCATGCGGTAAGCGTGCAAAGTCAAATGCACGATCGGGGTTACCCACGTTCATCATAACTTTCATTGGTAGTTCTGGCATTTTATCAACGCGTGACGTTAGTATTTCAAAATCTAAAATACCTTCGTAAATAAAGCCGGTATCGCCTTCGGCGCACGATACGGTTACTTCTTGACCCGCTTTAATTAAATCAGTTGCGTTGCCACAACCAACAACTGCTGGAATACCTAGTTCACGTGCAATGATTGCCGCATGACATGTACGCCCACCACGATTTGTAACAATCGCTGCAGCACGTTTCATGATTGGTTCCCAATCAGGGTCGGTCATATCGGTTACTAAAATGTCGCCTACTTGTACCTGATCCATTTCTTTGATTGAATCAAGAACACGAACAACACCGCTACCAATTTTATGACCAATTGCACGGCCTTCAACAACAACGTTGCTAGTACCGTTTAATTGAAAACGTTCCATAACGTTAGCGTCTTCGTTTGAGCGAACAGTTTCTGGACGAGCTTGAACTATATATAGTTTGCCGTCGTTACCATCTTTTGCCCATTCGATGTCCATTGGACGACCGTAATGTTTTTCAATGATTACAGCTTGCTTGGCAAGGTCTTGCACTTCTTCATCTGTAATCGAAAATTTATTTGAAAGCTCAGGGGCAACATCAACGATGTCTACTTGCTTACCATGTGCTTTGTCTTCTGAGTAAATCATTTGAATGGCTTTAGAGCCAATGTTACGACGTACTACTGAAGGTTTGTTTTTTAGGAGTGTTGGTTTATGAACATAAAACTCATCAGGGTTAACTGCGCCCTGTACAACCATTTCACCTAAGCCGTAGCTTGATGTAATAAATACAACGTCTTCAAAACCAGACTCTGTATCAATACTAAACATTACGCCAGATGCTGATTTATCTGAACGTACCATACGTTGAATACCCGCTGATAATGCTACACCACGGTGATCGTAACCTTGGTGAACACGATACGAGATTGCACGGTCGTTAAATAATGAAGCAAATACGTGTTTAATAGCGACCATTACTGAATCGATACCAACTACGTTTAGGAAAGTTTCTTGCTGGCCTGCGAATGATGCATCTGGCATATCTTCAGCGGTAGCTGATGAACGCACTGCAAATGAAACATCTGCTGTAGTGTCGCCGTGGAGTTGGCTATATGCGTCGCGAATGGCTTGATCTAGGTTTGGTTGGAATGGTGTGTCGATTATCCATTGGCGGATGTCTGCACCGACTTTAGCGAGTGTATTTACATCATCAACATCAAGTGTATCTAGAATGTCGTGAATTTTTGCTGTGAGTCCTGATTGATCTAAAAACTCATTAAAAGCATCTGCGGTAGTTGCGAAACCACCCGGTACTTGTACACCAGCGTTTGCTAGGTTTGAAATCATTTCACCAAGTGATGCGTTTTTACCGCCAACTCGAGGAACATCTTGCATACCAAGCTCTTGATACCAGAGAACGTATTCTTGCACGGATCTTTCTCCAAAAAAAACTAATTGTAGGTCTAACTGTGAGAGTTAAGAAAGAAAACCTTTTATAAAGGTCACCATCATTCTACACTGGCAATAGTCCTCACGTAAACCGTGAGAAACCCATTTTAGGGATTTAAACGCAATAAAAAGGTTAATTATGAGAACTGCTTTTTATATATCAGATGGAACAGCTATTACTTCAGAAGTGTTTGGGCATGCTACTTTGTCGTTGTTCCCTATCGATTTTAATCATAAAACAATTCCATTTGTAGAAACTGAAGAAAAAGCCCGCGAAATTAAAGCATTAATTAATGCGACAGCTGCAAAAACCGGCGAAAAGCCTTTCGTGTTTTTTACTTTTGTAAATCATAGTTTGAGTGAAATTATAAAATCGGCTGATGCAGTGACCTATGATTTTTTAACTACATACAGCGAAAAAATAGAAAAAGAACTAGATGTAGCCCCTGTTCCAAAAATGCACCGCACGCATTCTATTCATGAAAAAAGTTATGATTTTAGAATTGATGCAGTTAACTATGCACTTATGAATGATGATGGCGGCAATATTAAAAACTTTTCTGAAGCTGACATTATTTTAATTGGTGTTAGCCGAAGTGGTAAAACACCAACCAGCTTATACTTAGCGCTACAATATGGCATTAAAGCGGCTAACTATCCTATTACAGAAGAAGACTTAGATAATGAGGGCTTACCTAAGTGCTTAATACCTTATAAACATAAGTTATTTGGGCTTACGATTGACCCTGAAAGACTTGCGGCTATAAGGCATAGACGTATGGCTAATTCTAAGTATGCATCTATTAAACAGTGTCGTATTGAGGTGCGTGAAGTAGAAATGCTTTATAAGCGTCATAAAATTGCTTATTTTAATTCTACGCATCATTCGGTAGAAGAGATATCTGCAAAGATACTGACAGAGACAGACCTAGAGCGACGTAAGTACTAACTAATTGATGAGACTAAAAACAAAAAAACCGCATTTAAGCGGTTTTTTTAATATTAACAAATATTATTTACGTGCGTCTTTTAGTAAGTCAGCTACTAAAAAGCCTAACTCTAATACTTGGTCGGCATTGAGACGTGGGTCACACTGCGTTTTATAACGCTGTGCTAAGTCATCGTCTGATAAACCGTAAGCACCACCAGTACACTCTGTTACGTGCTGGCCTGTCATTTCTAGATGAACACCACCTGCGTATGAACCTTCAGCTTTGTGTACAGCGAAAAACTGACTGATCTCGCGCATAATATTGTCGAAGTTACGTGTTTTGTAACCTGACGTCGCTTTTTCAGTATTGCCGTGCATTGGATCAGAGCTCCAAATTACTTTACGACCTTCTTGCTGAACTTTTCTTACGAGGGCTGGAAGTTTTTCTGGTAGTACGTCTGCACCCATGCGTGTAATTAGCGTTAAGCGACCAGGAATGTTATCTGGGTTTAATGCATCAATTAAACGAATTAGGTCATCAGGTTCCATACCTGGGCCAACTTTAACACCGATTGGATTTTTAATACCTTTGAAAAACTCAATATGTGCATGGTCAAGTTGACGTGTACGCTCACCAATCCATACAAAATGAGCAGAACAATCGTACCAGTCACCTGATAAGTGGTCGCGACGAGTAAGCGCTTCTTCGTAACCAAGTAGTAACGCTTCGTGAGAGGTATATAAATCAGTTTCTTTTAAGCTTGGCGCAATTGTAGAGTTAATTCCGCACACTTCCATAAATTCGAGTGCGTCTTGAATTTTGTCTGCAAGTTGTTGGTATTTTTCTTTAAGTGGGTTTGCAGCTACAAAGCCCATGTTCCAACGGTTAACCTGGTGAAGATCGGCAAGGCCACCTTGTGCAAATGCACGTAATAAGTTTAATGTTGCCGCGCTATGGTGATATGCAGTCATTAAACGTTGTGGATCTGGGATACGCGCTTCTTCCGTAAACTCAATATTATTAATGATGTCGCCACGATAAGATGGTAAAGACACACCATTAATTGTTTCTAAGTCTGCTGAACGTGGTTTAGCATATTGACCCGCCATACGCGCAATTTTAACTACAGGGCATTTACCGCCGTAAGTTAATACAACAGCCATTTGTAAGATTGTTTTGAACGTATCGCGAATATTAGCGGCATTAAAGTCACTAAATGATTCTGCACAGTCACCACCTTGAAGTAAAAATGCACGACCTTCGCACACGTCTTCAAGTTGTTTAAATAAACTTCTAGTTTCTTCAGCAAAAACTAAAGGCGGAGCCGTCTTTAATTGGCCTTCAACTGATTTTAGTATTTCTTGATCTGGGTACTGTGGTTGCTGCAGTATTGGCAGCTCTCTCCAGCTATTTGGGTTCCACGATTGCATGTTCTTTCCTCATTCCTACATTACCTGATAAGAAGAAATTAACGTATGCAGGCACCTAAGTTCAAGGACTAAATTCACTATTTACTAATTATTTAGTTATGAGGTAAGTATTTATGAGGTTTATAACCAAAAATTGAATTATTGCCACTTGATAAGTTTATTTTTAATTTAGTTTAAAGCATTATAAAACAGTTAGATAAAATACAATTGGTTATATTTTAGCAACTTGGAGAGAGAATGTAGCAAAGTAACATTAGTGAACAGTTTAATTGAGAACACATCATACTTAAATGAAGTCTATTGTAATCTTAACTTTACAGGTTAAATAAAATATTATATTCGTCAGATAGGATGTTGTTGAATTGTGTGATATGACGTTACATAGTTTCATATAATAAGAGATGAGCTTTTTCAAAGTATGCGATTGCTTATGCGTAGGACGTTCTCAATACTATTCCACTATTTAAATAATATATCAGCAGAGTGTTTAACTTTTTAAGTAATAGCTTAATTAAGATGTTGTACATGTTTTGTTGGTTTGCCGCCTCTTGCACTCCCCTACTGTGCTTTGCTCCTGACTGCATGCAATCGTATACGCGCTATTATTTCACGCAGTTTATAATTCACAAGATCACATTTTGCATATAATACACCCGCATTAATGTGAATGATAAGCTTGAGTATAGATATAGAGGGCTATGCTTTTAACTGTATACCAAGTCCCTTTTATTATGGTTTATTTACGCGCTGCTTAACTATATTAAAAAATACAGCTAAAAGAACACATCATACTTATTTTTTTTATACTTTAAATCTTAGCTATGAGTAATGCTTAATAAAAGATAGTCAAAAAGCTGAAAAATATGCGATAATCCTTTTAAGTAAGATGTGTTCTTGGTGGGTTATGGTAAGTAAAGTTCAAATTAGAAGTCAGTTCGATTTAATGAATGAACTGACGGTAAGGTTAGTTGAAGAGCTTAAAGAATGTGACTATTCAAAAGCTGAGTATTATCGACTTCCAGATATTAGTAGTCTTGATGAGAATATTGTTCCAGAGTCAATTATCACCGAAAAAATATCTGGTGACATAGCTCATAGGGCTATTCTCAATTCGTTTACCGATATTTATAAAAAAGAAGGCTTAAGTAGTCGTGTATTAAAGCGCCATCCCGGTTTGTTAGTTATAAAAAATGCTAATAAAGAAGCATTAAATAACCGAATTGCTCAAGTAAATAAAGCTAAAGCAGACTTTAAAGCATGCATAGTTGCAATAGATAATAACGATGCTCGTTTTGAAGCTGTTCATAATGCGATGCCGAATTTAATTACACTTGCTGCATATCGCAAAATTCATTGTGAAAGTGACTCTCCATTTTCAGTTAGATTTACTTGGATGCACAAACACGCAACAAAAACGCTAACAAAAAAAATGGCTCTCGAGATGCTCGATAAATCGGCCGGTTATAGAAATCCAAGAATGATTGATCAACGAAAATGGCAATCACTTGTAGCTCAAGAACAGTTACGAGTTGCTAGCTTAGGTGAAAAAGAAAAACTAAGGATTCGTCGCCCCACTCGTGTAAGCCCACAAGTTAATGTGAGATATACTGCACAAAACCGCTATCATGTTAGTGCCGCATTGCCCTTTATTTTGATTAATCCAGAGCCAGACGTAAAATTAGGTATATTACCTGACTATCAAAAACCAGAAGCTCACCCGCGTAAACGCGAGTACGATTTTTTAGTCGATAGGCTATATTTAGAGCAGGTAGATCGATAGTGATTATGTTAAAAAGGCCACAATATGTGGCCTTTTTGGTAATTTGTTTAAGTATTTAAATAATGTTTATTACTTTTCTACTATCTCTTCGATTTTATCTTCATCAATCAGCACTGCATTTTCAACAATTCGTTTACCACCTTGAATTTCAATGCGTTTGTTGTGTTTATTCAGTGTAAGTATTTCATCACAAAACTGATCAGATGGATGCATTTCGTAGGTGTAATCGATAATATTGCCTGTTTTATCATCTTTTACATTAGTAATACTGTATTCTGATATTGCGCCTTTTTCAATCAAGTCTTTCATAGTAGTGGTCATATCACGACGCAGCGCTTTTAATTTATTTTCGGTAATATCATCCGTTGAATAAATAGAGCCATATTTTTCCATGATAGACAGCAGTCTAAAATGATAAGTTTTACCTGGCGCAGCATAACGCCAAAGATGATACAAACGCAGCATCATCCAACGCGATAATCCACGTTTTAATTCTTGTGCACTATTAAAGTAATAACCTTTGTATTCAAGGTTATCAATCATGTTATGAACAAATGCATTTAAACAGGCGACACATTTTACATTGCCACCCTGACCTTTCTTGCCGCTAAAATGAAGTGACGATAAAAAGTTCATATTTGACTCGTAAAACGAATCATCTATATCAGAATTTTTAGTATCTGTTGCAGAATATTTAAACGAAAGTTTAGAACCTTGCAATGCTTCAAGAGATTCTTTAATTGCAGGATATGGCATAGACTGCCCTACCGCTTTAAGCTCTTGGGCTAATTCGTTCATAGAAAAAACAACCGCGTATTGAATACCGGACTTAAAATTAATTTTGACTATTTTGCCTTTAGAGGCCAAACGAATAAGTGCGCGTTCAACTTTTTCTTCTCTATCTGATGGCCAGACAAGGTATTCTACGTCTTCGCCATCTTTGCGCGTACTTACAACAGCGGGAGTTATTTTTATTTCGCCATCGTATAAAATACCATCTACTTTTTCAGATATTTTACGCGTGATAATTGTTTTTTTAGGTGCTTCTTCAAGTGGTAATTTTTTATAGCCAGAACGTACAAAACGTCCCCACAAATCATAATGATTAAACGTGTTTGAATATGCACGTAATCCATGAGCTGCATTTTCAATAGAAATTCGCACGTCTTTGTTATCTGTAAATAGTGCTAAACTTTCGTTATCTATTGCACTTTCCACCCCGTGGATTTGGCCCCTAAGTGTATCGGGCAAGTTATCTACCGAGATGTTGACCTTTCGGCTCATTGTTCTTATTTCCATTTTTATTGCGACAGCTCATAACAACACATTAAGCAGCAAAAGTTAAATGTTTAAGTTAGTATAAAAGTGATCTGACTTTAAATAAAAGGCTTAGATCACTATTTTACTAAGTGGAGTCCATAACTTCTTATTTCAGATCATATTTATACTAACTGAGCTATTACAAATCTCTTTTTTACTAACTCAGCTGTTATTTTGTCCATTACAATCGCTTTATTTTAAAATTTAGCACGACAAATTCATGTAAAAATAAATACCCCTGTGGATAAAGCCTTATCGAGTTAGCATAGATCTGATCTGTACCAAGTACAGATCAGATCTATACTAATTAAACGTACCTTTTGATGGTGGCACAAGTGCATAACTTTATAATTTACTTAGTAAAAAGCTGATCTACGAAGCTCTTTTTGTTCATAACTTTATGCGCAACCTGTGCATAACTCTATTTTAAAAATAGGCCTTAGTAAAAAGCTGATCTGCAGGTAGATAAAGATCTGATCTTAACCAAGTATAAAGCTGATCTGCTTTTTTAAACATTGTTTATATAAATCATTATGTTATGTGTCAATTTAAAGCCCTTAACCTTTATTACCTTATATATTTAACCACCTTTAAACTTCTTTATTTATACTAAGCAATATTAATGGTGTAAAAGTATTTTTAAATGTCTTGTTTTTAAAATGCATGTCGTCTTAAATAGTTGTTTACAGCAAATTGAATGGACATTATACTAACTCCCTAACTTTGAGGAAGAAAGTATGTCTATCAATAATAACGCGTTAAGTACCTACCGGCTTTTAAAAGCAACTGCCGAAGTAGCTGAAAAATCATTAGAAGGTCGTATTCAGCACTATCGTGCGCATCTTAAATCAGAAGAAAAAGAATTAAGAACCTATACGCAAAAAGCAGCCGCAGATTTATTAGGTTGTAATAATCGTACTTTAAAAAGGCGTCATGACAATGGCGACTTTGATGATTTAAACATTAAACGCGGTGCTAATGGACATTATGCTTACACGTTAGTAAATATTTTTGCCATGGCTGATATTATGGATATTAAACCAGATCATCGTACTGGTGATGACAAACTTCAAGTTATTGTTATTAACTCCCTTAAAGGCGGCTGTGGTAAAACAACTAGTATGGTTAATATCGCAGCAGCGCTTGCGACGACAAATATTAAGCGCTATCGCATTGGTATAATAGATTTAGATCCTCAAGGTTCTTCTTCAAGCTTTTTTCCTTCAAGTGAGCATGACCCTATTACTGTTGGTGATTTAATGCGAGATTGTATAGATTTAGATGAGGGCGAAACATGGCCTGAATTTGTATCTAATTCATTTTTACCAACGCATATCCCCAATATTCGTGTTTTGCCTTCAGGTATGGATGATTTTTACTTTGAGCACGAAACGGCAACATTGCTCAAAGATACCTCAAATTATGAGCAAACTCGTCACTACCATAAGTTACTCGAAAAAGTTATTGACCCTGTTAAAGATGAATTTGATATTATCTTAATTGATACAGCACCTACCCTTAACTTTATGTTTTATAATGCATTAATGGCATCTACAGCAATGTTGATCCCTGTTCACCCAGAAGCTGTAGATTTTGACGCTAACAATAAATATTTAAAACGATTAGGTGAGATTTACCATACCGTAGCGGCACTAGGCCACGAAGGTTGGGACTTTATGCAGTTTTTAGTTACCAACTATGTAAAGGGTAATCACTCACAGCGCGATATCGTTAAAGATGTCCGTAGTGCATTTGGTCGCCAAGTTATGAGCTACCCAATTAATCACAGCTCGGCAATTACAGCAAGTTCATCATCTTTTAATACTATTTTTGATCAAAAAGCGTCAGACAGCTTAGCAAGTCGTGAATCGTTAATGCGCGCCCAAGAAAATATTAAAGATGTGGTCGATGAACTAGAGATGCTTATTCGTTCAAATTGGCAGTCAACTCAGTCAACACTCAATTCCCCTAAGTAAGGATGTTAAATAAAAATGGCTAAAAAACGTAAAAATGACACCCGCTTAGATCCTTTTGCAACCGCTGTAGGTAGCAGTAG
Source organism: Pseudoalteromonas sp. TAE56 (assembly GCF_000497955.1). NCBI lineage: Bacteria > Pseudomonadati > Pseudomonadota > Gammaproteobacteria > Alteromonadales > Pseudoalteromonadaceae > Pseudoalteromonas > Pseudoalteromonas sp. TAE56. Next base: position 4,723 of record NZ_AUTN01000035.1, on the reverse strand, counting down.
CCTTGACGCATTATTAGAACAGGCCAATGCTGGCGATGTAATTAGAATGCCGGCACCGAGCGATCCTGGGCGCCAGATAACGCTTGTTTGTAAAGTGATCTCACACGCTGATATTGAATCTACTACAGGTGTATATGGTAAAAACCGCCGTGTACAGTCACTGCTAAACGAAAAGTCAGTATCAGATATTCTTCCTGCGATTCGTGATGATGGCCGTAATCAGCATCCTGCTCTACTTTGGGATCAAGGTGAAACAAGCTTAGTTTTAGCGGGCTCTCGCCGTCGTATGGCGTGTATTTTAGGTAACGCAGATTATTTGGTACTTAGTTCAAGCGATTTTACTGATCAAGATGCTAAAATTTTAGCCGTATCTTCAGATCAGTACATTGCCCCGAGCTTATGGGAGCTAGGACAAGCTTACCAACAAACAAAAAATGAGTTAATTGAACAAGGTAAAAAAGGATCTTACAGAGAAATAGCCGCCATTGAAGGTGTATCGCACACTGCAATTGCAGATGCCATCAAGGCGTATGAGCAAATACCTGCCGATGTTATTGCGCTTTACCCTACTGCAAATCATGTAGGTCGTGAAGTAGCTAAAAAGCTTGTGAGCGCAAAGGAGCGCGACCAAGAGGCGTTTAAGCAACTAGTTTTAGCCCTAGCTAGCGATGAAGAGCTAAATGCGATTACAAGCGACGACAAGCGTGCAATGGCAATCACTAAATGCTTAACAGCTGAGCCACAAGTGGCCGTTAAACGTGAAGCTGTACTAGAAAATAAATTTATATCAGTACAACGCAATTTAAAAAGCGGCGATGTGTCTATCAAAATTGACAATAAAGTGATGACAGACAAACGCTTAGAGCAATTAACTAAGTTATTAAGTGCTTTTAATTAGTTAGTTAAATAATGATCTGTCAGACTTGTTTACTTAGTTAAATAGTGATCTGACAGATTGTTTTGTTAGTAAAAATCTGATCTTTACTAGCGAAATTTCTCTTCAAACAACCATATTATCTCTTCAAGATCACTTGTTTACTAACTGCACCCCTCTTTTTAGCATCACTTTCTTGATTTATTATTATGGTTAGTAAAATCGTGATCTGTAATACCTAGATTATTCTTTGTACTTGTATGCAGGGTCTATCATTTAGCTAAATTTTATACTGATTTTTACCTATAAACCGGTTTTTTACTAAGCTATCAGCTCCAACCAGTTTATAACTTGTTAATAGTGCTTTAGCTCAGAGCACATAAGGCATATACTGGCAGAATTATTTTTAAAATTTAATGCTTAGAGTGACATGTCTGCTAACTTATCAAAAAATGATTTAATGGCTATTTTTGAAGAAATTAAAAATGAGCAGGCTACCCAGTTTCCTCTGTCTGAACGCTTTATTAAAAAACTTTTCCGTCAAAATGTCCTAGATAAAGGAAAAGAATATTATAAAAAAGGCCAGATCACTTGGTTAGAACACACGCCTAATTTTTCTGTTGTTGACTCTACTGTTCAAGTTGATAACGGATCATCGTTTAACCAACGTATTGAGATAAGTAAAGTACCAACTGGTTATTCTGTTGATACGCACTGTACATGTAATGCAAAAACCAAATGTCGACACTTGGCCGCTATTTTATTTAAGCTTAAAATTGAGCATTCTGGTGAGTACGGTGAAGATTACTTTATTAATGACTGGTTTAGCGAATTAAGCGCACTTAAAAGTGGTGAGCAAAATATACCTTCGCAAGTGTTATTGTTTGTATTAGATATTGAAAATAACAAAGTATTTTTAACGCCTAAAATAGCGAATGTTGAGACTAAAAAGAATTATACATTAGGCCGAAACTTAACCGAGCAGCAGTTAAATAGTTTTGTAACGCCGAGTGATTTACTCGAAAGTGACTTTAGATTATTTAGTTGGATACGCTCACAAAATGCAGTGGGAAGTATTGAGCTAAAAGGTCAATGGGGCTTTAGTGCCTTACAACAACTTATAGCTACAGAACGCTTGTTTTTTCAGCGCTCTCGAGTACCAATAAAAGCACAATCGGGCCAAGCATTAAGTTTTAGTTGGGAGCAAGATAAAGACCTTTCTCAATTAGTTATTAAGCTTGAGCAAACTCAAAACTGGGCTTTATTAAAAACAACACCACCTACTTACCTCGATTTGGATCATTTAAAAGCGGGTCGTCTTCGCACACCATTAAGTGCAGACGAAATAGCACATTTACAAACTATGCCTGCTTTGCACGATGCTAATTTTGATCGCATTTACAAACAACTTGCCGATAATTTTGGCGCAGGTGTAATACCTCATCCTACTAACTTGCAGCCAACGTTACCTAAAATCTCTAGTAATGCTGTTTTAAAAGTAACGATGGGCGATCAAGGTTTATCACTTTCGTTATTATTTAAGTATAAAAATAAAAATTATTTAGCGGGTTCTGCACCTGCAAGTACTATTAATAGTGCTTTTGAAAATACAGTAACGAATGAGCTAATAAACCTAGGATTTGAATTTTGTAAAGGGGGTTTACAAAGTGAACTTGTATTTACAAAGCAATCTCCTATCCATTTGCATTGGCTTATATACGAAGTATTTCCTGGTTTTAAACAACGTGGTTGGCAGGTAAGTGTAAGTAAAGTAACGAGTCCTAATCCGCAGTGTGAAGTTAGCTTACATGTACACCGTGCTGCAGGGCATCAAATGCACTGTAAAGTACTGCTATGTGATGCAAAAGCAGCTCTTTTATTTACTAATACAGATCCGCTATATCAGTCGTTAAACCGACAAAGTGAGTTATTTTACTACTATCCGCTCGGTCGTGAATTTGGAGTTATTAATAAGTCTGCAATTAACTTATTAGATGAATTTAAAGAGCGTTTTGAGTTTGTAAAAACACGGGACGAATTTAATATTCCGCTTTCGTACTTGCCAGAGCTTGTAAAGCACACAGCCATAAACGTAGAGTTGCATGACGACTCGCTTGAGCGATACTTGCAAGAGCTAAACAATACCGATACCGCAATGCCAAAGGTTTCTTTACATGGCTTGAATGACTCGGTAACCCTTCGTGAGTACCAACAGCAAGGTGTTGACTGGCTTAGTTTTTTAAAGCGTCATAAATTAGGTGGTATTTTAGCTGATGACATGGGGCTTGGGAAAACACTGCAAGTTATTGCGTTTTTAGCGAGCACGTTTAATCGTCCGCAAGCGGGTCCTACACTAATTGTATGTCCAACTAGCTTGGTGAGTAATTGGGAAAATGAAATTACTAAGTTTGCTAAAAGTTTAAAAGTTACCACTATATTTGGATCAAACCGTAACGAACCTTTACAACACTTAGCACAAGCCCAATGCATACTCACTACATACCCATTGTTAAAACGTGATATAGCTTATTACTCGCCTTTATATTTTGAAAATATAATTCTCGATGAAGCTCAATACATTAAAAACGATACCGCACAGGTGTCGCGATTAGTGAAACGTTTAAATGCCGACTTTAAACTTTGTTTAAGTGGCACTCCAATCGAGAATAATTTACTTGAGCTCAAATCGTTACTCGATTTTGCTATGCCATCTTTACTTGGTTCTCAAGCGCACTTTAAGCTGCATTTTCAAACGCCTATTGAGCGTGAAGCTGATATGGACAGAGCTGAGCAGTTAAAAGCGTTAATTATGCCCTTTATAATGCGCCGCACTAAAGCACAAGTAGCGCAAGAGCTTCCCGAAAAAACAGAGCTAACTAAAGAATTTGAGTTTGAGCCTAAGCAAAAAGAAATGTATCAGGGCATTACACGTTCATTAGAAGAAAAGCTAATAGACTTATTTGCTGAGCAAGGTGCACAAAAAAGTAAGCTTGCATTTTTAGAGGCGTTATTAAAACTTAGGCAAATTTGCTGTCACCCTAAATTAATAGATCCAGATACTCAGGCTGGCTCTGCTAAGCTTGAATGGTTAACAACACACTTACCGCTTATGTTAAGTCTCGGTCGTAAAATTATTATATTTAGTCAGTTTACATCGGCACTCGATTTAATAGCCCAACGCCTTGAAGAAACAAACATTAACTTTAGTATGCTTACAGGCCAAACGCGCCACAGAGATAAAGTAATCGACGAGTTTACCAGTGGTAAAACATCTGTGTTTTTAATTAGCTTAAAAGCCGGCGGTACAGGCCTTAACCTAACACAAGCCGATACCGTTATTCACTTTGATCCATGGTGGAACCCTGCCGTAGAAAAGCAAGCGACTGATAGAGCTTACCGTATTGGCCAAACTAACCCGGTATTTGTTTATAAGCTCATAATGAATAATTCAATAGAGCAAAAAGTATTTAAAATGCAACAAGACAAACAAGCTCTTGTAGATGCGTTATTTACTGATAAATCAATGAGCTTTACTAAATTTGATGAACAACAAATGTTATCGCTAATTAAAAGTTAAATTGCTCTAAAAAGTTTTGATCTTTTTATGAACTTAATTTAAAAAGTGGCGTCTACTATTATGCTTGTTGATTAATTGCAGTTAATACAAGTTTTCATGTTGATTCCCCCCATTTAATTACTAATTTTAGTAATGATTGAGCCAGCCCATTTTGAGTTGGCTTTTTTTATGCCTAAAATTTAGTGTGCTGCACTTATTTAAAAAGTTTTGATCTTTTTATGAACTTAATCCAAAAAGTGGCGTCTACTATTATGCTTGTTGATTAATTGCAG
>NZ_AUTN01000034.1:0-2396 GCF_000497955.1 Pseudoalteromonas sp. TAE56 | reverse complement strand
CTGTTGCCTCTGAAGCAACAGCAGCTGGCCCAGGTGGCGCACCAGCTCCTGCTGCTCCGGTAATTGTTACTTCACCAACTATTGCAGTACCGCAAGGTGCAGGCGGCACAGGTGGCGATGCAGGTATATCTGAAGTCGGTAACTAACCGTTAATAAAATAATAAAAACGCAGCCTTTTGGCTGCGTTTTACTTTATATGGCTTATTTTTTTAGCCCTTCTTTTAGGCTCTTAGTTTAGAGAACCCTGTGAATCGTTTTATATTTTTTTTACTATGTGCAATTTTATTTTTGCTGCCCTTACCATTAGGTAGTTACCGCCCTTGGGCAATTTTAGCAATGGGGATATTAATTAGTGCTACCTTTTTCATCCATTTAGTTTTCAGCAGTATTAATAACGAGCACCCTTTATACCCACCTTTATATTCTTGGCCCTTATTTACTGTACTCGGTATAGTTGCGGGCGTATGCGCAGTACAAATGTTTACCGTAAGCGTTGACCCGTTTCAGACTAAACAAATGCTAATTAAAACAAGTTTTATGATTTTGTTTTGTTGGCTTGTATTTATTTATTGCAATAGCGAAAAGCGTATTAAAAATTTAATATATGCAATTATAAGTGCTGGCGTGTTTCAGGCTTTATACGCTACTTATTTAAATTTGTCGCCTGATATTATTAGCCCACTATTTGGTTATAAACATACCGAACGTGCTATTGGTACCTTTACCTACTCAAACTTTTTAGCAAATTTTTTAGCTTTATGTTTATGTTTGGGCATTGGTGTTTTGGTTAGCGAATTAAAACGCTCTACTAGCGATTATAAACAAACATTAAAACAAACGCTTCGGGCGTGGACTGAAATACTTTTAAGCTCAAAAATAATTTTACGTATTTCGTTAATTATTATTATTGTTGCGTTAATTTTAACCCGTAGCCGTATGGGTAACTCTGCATTTTTTATTGCATTAATGGTTGTTAGCTTACTCGCGTTTTTTATTTACAGGCAAAAACCTAAAGCGTTTAAACTACTTATAGTTAGTTTTTTTATAATCGATTTAATTATTATCGGCGCTATATTTGATGTAGAAAAAGTTAAACAGCGTATAAGCGAAACCAGTATTTCATCAGAAACCCGTGACGAAGTTGTACGTGATTCAATACCCCTCATTTTAGATAAGCCTTTGTTGGGCTCTGGTGGTGGTACATTTTATACTGCGTTTCCGGCGTATCAGTCTGAGCCTTATTCAGGTTACTACGATAATGCCCATAACGATTACGTACAGTTTGCAGTAGAGCTGGGTATACCCACTACAGCCGCACTGGGCTCACTTATACTTTATTGTTTATGGTTATGTATAGCGACTATGCGAAAGCGTAAAACAGCGTTGTTTCAGGGCGTTGCTTTTGGCTGTGCCATTGCAATTATAGATATGCTGCTGCATTCGTTGGTAGATTACTCTTTACAAGCTGGTGCAAACTCAATGTTGTTTATGACTATTTTATGCTTGGCAATATTGAGTAGTAAGTTACCTGCGTCTAAACGAAGCAGAAAAGAGCATGGTTAAATACAAAATATAAGTAGTAAAATATATAACAAATTAAATCACTACAGAGAGCACCGAGAAAAAAAGGAGTAGTGACCAACCATTACTAGTATTTCCTCTGTGTAGCGCAAAGGGCCTCTGTGCTCTCAGTGGTGGGATCCATTTTTAAGTAATAAGAAGCTGCGCTTTAATGTTTGAATTCATTAGTAAACAACTGATTAAATCACCACAGAGAACACTGAGAAGAAAAGGAGTAGTGACCAATCATTACTAGTATTTCCTCTGTGTAGCGCAAAGCGCCTCTGTGCTCTCAGTGGTAGGATCCATTTTTAAGTAATAAGAAACTGCGCTTTTACGTTTATGAGTAACTTATTACTTATGCTCTAAATCAAACTCAGTTAAATGGCCATCGCCGTGTATTAACTGGTAGCGGGCTAAATTCCCCTGCTCTAGTGTTATTAAACTAATAGCTGAGTCGCTTACTAAGTATTTTTGCCCTTCGCCTATGGTTTGGTGTTTATCTACTTCCATGTGCCAGCGTTTGGTAAAAAAGTTTAAAGGGCTTTTTGGGCCGTATAGAATTGAATCTAGTTTATCGAGTATGTTTATTAATTTGCGCGGGAACTCGTTTTTAATACCGCTGGCGGTAAGTTGCCAAATTCGATTGGGGTGATCGCCAAAACGCTTTTGCACCGAAAAACAAAATGAGTAATGTACGTCTCCCGATAAAATAAGCGTTTCGTTTGGAGTGTCGGTTCGTCTAAAGGTATCGAGTAGCTTTTTGGCTGATCCTTCGTGCGCCATCCAGTTTTCTACGTCAACCATGAGTGGTTGGCCACATATGTTAAACATGG
>NZ_AUTN01000033.1:0-2190 GCF_000497955.1 Pseudoalteromonas sp. TAE56 | reverse complement strand
GGGACGAGCGCCAAGCCAATGATTTTATGTCCTTTTCTTTATCGACTTGTTATATGCCAATTTACTCTGTCCTGTGACCATAAATAATGAGATGGTTAATTAGTTCTCGTGACTCTGGGCTACCGATTAACTCATTAGTTAATTCGTGACCTCCCCAATCTTCAGTCATTAGATGGTCGTGTGCGTTCCCTGACTTTTCGGCTTGAGTTGCTATAGCCTCTAATCTGGATGCTAACCAACGAAGCTTTTCTGGTGAGGCATGGATGAAAATCTATTCGGCTTTTTCATCTTTTTCTATAGTTAACATCCGTATCCTTTTGGCATATAACGCTTCAATAACCGGCGCAGCTTTGCTGCGTCCGGCGCCGAAGGCGCGAAGTTGATTGATTTGTTAGGTGCAATGATGAGTCTACTGTAAAATATCATATTGTTCATTTTCAACGAGCTGTCTGCACTTTTCAGGTGAAAAACCTCTCTTTAATATCAACTCATCTTCTTGAGGATTACCTTCACACAATACTTCTGAGTCAGATACTTCGGCTTCAAAAAAAGGTCGGTTTAACCCGTCAATTGTCGAGGACTGAACATAGTTTTTTATGCCATTATGAGTCTTAGACCACGAATTTCCTAAACTCGCTGTGTTTTCACCCGATCTACCGACTCGATACAAAGTTAACTTCTGGCCTACTGGATTATAGGTTGCATTGAATTTGGACAAATCAAAATGAAAGCAATCATAGCTGCCAGATATGATGCTGGATGTATATAGAGAAACCAGTATGTCTTTGCTAGACCGATTATTCCAAAGCTGGATTATCTCATTTTTATGACAAGTTAAAAAATGAAGGAGTACCTCTAGATTTTCACCCTCTTCATCTGTATATAAATCGCTATCCAGGTCATTTATAGATTTTAGATTTTCATCTAAGTATTGCTGCTGGCTTGAAGATAAATATGAGCTTAAGTGCACAATATCGATGGCGATAATATCAAATAGTCTTTCAATAAATACGTTCATTTGCAATATTCACTATAGAGAGGCATTCCATCTCCGCGCCATGCACCTAACGCTTTGCTAAGGGGCAATTGACTGTTGGCTAAACTTGCGCGAAGCGCCAAGCCAACTGTTAATTGTCCCAGTGAGTTTACGAACGAACTTGAGCAACTTGTTATAAGCCATTAGTTGCCACTCTTTGCCCGCAATGGATACAAACAATTGAACCAGAAAACCAGCGCCAAACAACTTTATCCCAGCTACCACTTGATGCTGGATGAGGCTTTTTAAAACCTTGAACAGTTAAACATTTATCGCAATGTGGGCAACGGTTAAAAAATGCCAAAACAATATGAATTAAAACTGTGCAAAAGAATGCCCCAAACAAATAAACTAAATGACTAGCACTTGCGTTAGGTTCAGAAAACATTTTCCCATAAGCCAGAGATACAAAGAAAACTATTAAAAGTGTCCACGCTGCAAACACGCTTAACACATCAAGTTTTCCAATTATCGATTTCATCACCGAACTTCCTTTGGCTTATAACGCCTTGCTAAGCGGATAAAAATGGTTGGCTATAATCGCGAAGCGATGGCCAACTGTTTTTATTCCGTTTAAGCAACTTGTTATGTTTACTTTAACAAGGAAGCAACAACTTGCATTGTTTGAGGATTGCTTGCAATATTAATTAAATTTGAAATTAATGTTGTGCTATTTAAAGCACCTACAGAGAATTTACCCCAAAGGCTATTATTCTCAATTACCTTTTGTTTCTCTTCATTTGGAGCATTACGAACTGCAATAAGTAATTCTGCAAGTTCTTTGGGATCAGTATCAGTAGGCAACCCAAATTGTTTCATTAGGCCAGCATGCTTAATAATATTTATCCCTTGCCCACCATTATTAGCAGTGTGAATATTATTACCTTCAAGCTCAACATCTCCCTCTATTCTAATACCATCACCACCATTTCCAACGGAAGTAACTCCATTTAATTTTATAACCATCAGTGACACCTTCTTGTAAACATAACGCCCAATTAACAGGCAAAAAATGGTTGGCTAAAATAGGTGAACGTAGTGAACAAAAAGCCAACTGTTTTTTGTCCTTGTTTAATTTCTTGTATGGATAATAAACCCATAAATTAATTAATACTTTAACCAAGTTCGGGTAATGTGAGGCCCAAGCTTTGGCT
>NZ_AUTN01000032.1:0-4754 GCF_000497955.1 Pseudoalteromonas sp. TAE56 | reverse complement strand
CAGCCGATGTATCGGTAGGTTTACTTGGCACGACGGCTTTAGAAGTCACTACTTTAGGAACTTCCACTTTTTGAGCTGTTGCTTGTTTTGCTATTACGGCTGTTTTGTCGACTTGCTTAGTGGCCGCATTTTGGGCTGCCTCAACTTGCTCTTCTCTTGCTATAACCGGGTTTACATCTTGGTTATTTACTGTTGCGAGTTTTTTATCTGTTTTTTGCTCATTGTTTGTTACTAAGCTTGTTGAACCGTCTTGTGATGAACGTTTTTTTCTAATTACTTTTATTTTTGGCTTCGAACTAACGTGTGCGCCGCTTTCATCATTTTTTAGTTCTTTTAACTGCGCTTTACGGTATTTTTCTCGCAGTATTTCAAACTCATTAAAACGCGTTCTTTTTTCTTTTAGTGCATAGGCTTCGTCACTTGTAGAATAGGTTTGTAAAATAGTGCTGGAAATTTTTTCAGCCTCTTCTATTCTGCCCATTCTGTTTTTTACAAGGTAGCTAAGCATTAATGCACGAGAAGATACTCGTCCCGTACTGTCGTAGCGTTTTAAAAGTTCACTGGCTTTGTATAAGTCACTTTTTGCGTAATACAGTGCAGCTAAGCTAATTAACGTAGATGTACGTTGAGAACTGTGATTAAGTGCTTGTTGAAAATAGCTTTCTGCATTTTCATAGTCATCAAATTCAATAGCACATAAGGCTAAATTTTCGTAGCTTTCGGCAACGCGAATATAGCTTGGTACTTCAATGGCTTTTAAAAATTGATCCGTAGCACGATCGTATTCATCGATACCACATAAAAACACACCGTAGTTATTAAGGGTATTTGGATCGTCAGGCTTTATTTCGAGTGCTTTTTGGTAGGCCTTATCAGCTAGCGGGTTTTCGCCTACTTGTTGATAGTAATAAGCAAGAGAGTAATGTACTTCAGGTAGGTCAGGAGCAAATGCAGCTGCACGTTCTAAATTGTATTTGGCTTGTGAGTTGTTACCCGTTTTTAAATACTGTAGGGCTAAAGCAATTCGTGTTCGTGCTGCGCCAGTATTGTTAATTTTATTTTCGACGACGGGTTTATTACTGCCGTTATAACTACTTTCGCTAACACAGCCACTTAAGGCAAGTGTGGATAGTGTTATAGCAAGTATAGATCGCATTACCTTATCTCTTTATTTTTAGTCCATGGCGCCTATCTTACCTAAAACCTTTAGTCTTGCATCATTTATTTAAAAATAAACAACTTAACCACCCTACGTGACTAATTCCTGTAGGGTGGTTACAGATTATGCTTGGTGGATATTAACGCTAATCGCGTTATCGTCACGCATTTTCTTTTTAGCTAAACGTTTAGTACGGTCAACTACGTCACCTACTAACTGTCCGCAGGCTGCGTCAATGTCGTCCCCGCGAGTACGACGAACAATACAGGTAACGCCCGCTGCTTGTAATACTTTTGAAAAGCGGTCAATGCGACTATTACTTGAACGCGTATATTCATTCCCCGGAAACGGGTTAAACGGAATAAGGTTGACCTTACAAGGTGTGCCTTTTAACGTTTGCACTAGTGCATGAGCCTGATCGGTGCTGTCGTTAATGCCATTAAGCATAACGTATTCAACTGTTACGTCTTTATTGGCTTTCGAACCATCGATGTAACGACGACACGAGGCTAAAAACTCTTCAATAGGGTACTTTTTATTAACCGGTACTAAAATGTCACGCAGTGCGTTGTCTGGTGCGTGAAGTGAAATAGCAAGTGCTACGTCAATTTTCTCTTTTAATAAATCAAGAGCAGGCACAACCCCTGAAGTACTTAATGTTACGCGGCGCTTAGATAAACCAAAGCCCCAGTCGTCCATCATTAGTTCCATTGCTGGCACTACGTTTTTAAGATTAAGTAAAGGCTCGCCCATACCCATCATTACAACGTTAGTTACAGGGCGCTTTTCGCTATGACCATCAAGGCCTATATCTTTAGCTACACGCCAAACTTGACCAATAATTTCAGATACTTTTAAGTTACGGTTAAAGCCTTGTTGAGCAGTAGAACAAAAAGTACACTCAAGAGCACAACCCACTTGTGATGATACACATAAAGTAGCGCGCTCTTTTTCAGGGATCCATACAGCTTCTACTTCTTGGCCGCCTTCCAAAATAAGTGCGTACTTAATAGTACCGTCGCTTGCTTGTTGGCGAACTGTAATTTCTGGCGCTACAATTTCGCACTCAGCTTTAAGCTTTTCTTTAAGTTTTTTGTTTACGTTACTCATTTCGTCGAAGTTATCTACGCCAAAATGATAAATCCATTTCATCACCTGGTCACTACGAAACGGCTTTTCACCGAACGATGCAAATAACTCGCGCATTGCGTCTCGGTTTAAATCTAATAAGTTAATCTTTTTTTGCTCGGTCATGAAACAACCTCAATCGGTGACGGTGGAGATAAAAATTTACGAGGACGAATTGTACACAATTCACTCACTTTAATCATTAAGTAAAACATCATGAGTTTACTAATTAATACTTTACGTAATGACTAAAAAAGGGCCCGAAAGCCCTTTTCATTTTGTTAACGAATTCGAATTAACGAGTACGTGAACAAAGCTCTTCGTCAGCGAAGAAGTACGCGATTTCGCGAGCAGCAGATTCAACAGCGTCAGAACCGTGAACAGCATTTTCGTCGATGCTATCAGCGTAGTCTGCACGTAAAGTACCAGCTAGTGCTTCAGCAGGGTTAGTAGCACCCATGATTTCACGGTTTTTAAGAACAGCGTTTTCGCCTTCAAGAACTGTAACCATTACTGGACCAGATGTCATGAAAGATACTAAAGCACCGAAGAAAGGACGTTCGCTATGTTCTGCGTAGAAACCTTCAGCTTTCTCTTGTGAAAGGTGAACCATTTTAGCTGCAACGATTTTAAGGCCAGCAGACTCGAAACGGTTGTAGATAGCGCCAATGTGGTTTTTAGCTACTGCATCAGGTTTTACGATTGAAAAAGTACGTTCTAAAGCCATCTTTATGCTCCAATAATTTTAAGTAAAAGTGTGAATATTAACGGGCGCGAATTATACGCGTTTTAAGTGAAAAATCCTAATTTTATTAAAAACCAGTTTGATTGCAGTTTTGTGATCTCGATCAAAAGCAAATTGCTAATCGAACTTATACTGCCGCGCTTATAAATTAATTAATCATACAACTGGCTTAAACCCAGTTCGATGTATGGAGCGCACATGTTACCAACTACCTCTTCAACGCCTTTTATTCCTGAATTACTATGCCCCGCAGGCAGTTTAAAAAACATGCGCTACGCTTTTGCTTATGGCGCAGATGCGGTTTATGCAGGGCAGCCTCGCTATAGTTTGCGTGTGCGCAATAACGAGTTTGACCTAGATACTCTGCAAGTAGGAATTAGTGAAGCGCATGCGCAAAATAAAAAGTTTTATGTGGTGTCTAATATTGCACCGCACAACGCTAAAGTTAAATCGTATTTACGTGATATAGAACCGGTTATTGCGATGCAGCCCGATGCGCTAATTATGTCAGACCCTGGTTTAATTATGCTTGTTCGTGAAAAATGGCCAACGATGCCTATTCACTTGTCTGTGCAAGCAAATGCGGTAAATTACGCGAGTGTGCAATTTTGGGCAAAACAGGGGATTGAACGCGTTATTTTGTCACGGGAGCTGTCGCTCGAAGAGATAACTGAAATTCGTGCTTTGTGCCCAGACACCGAGCTTGAGGTATTTGTACATGGTGCGCTTTGTATGGCGTATTCGGGGCGTTGTTTACTCTCTGGTTATATAAATAAGCGCGATCCAAATCAAGGGACGTGTACTAATGCATGTCGTTGGGATTACGATGTAAAACCTGGTGTTGAGAACGAAACCGGCGAAATGGTGCATAAAATTGACCCCAAACAGGTGATTCCTACATTAGGTGAAGGCGCACCAAGCAACGATGTATTTATGCTAGAGGAACAAGGTCGCCCTGGTGAGTATATGCCTGCATTTGAGGATGAACACGGCACGTATATTATGAACTCAAAAGATTTACGCGCTGTGCAATACGTAGAGCAGTTAACAAAAATGGGTGTACATAGTTTAAAAATAGAAGGGCGTACTAAGTCATTTTATTATGTAGCGCGCACAGCACAAGTTTATCGTAAAGCAATAGACGACGCGGCTTCGGGTAAACCATTTGATACTAACTTATTTAAAACACTCGAAAATCTAGCACATCGGGGCTATACCGAAGGCTTTTTAAAACGCCATGCCCATCAAGATTATCAAAACTATGAGTACGGTCATTCTGTATCAACTAAACAGCAATTTGTGGGAGAAGTACTTGGGCGCGACGAAAATGGCTTAGTTGAAATTGACGTTAAAAATAAATTTTGTACAGGCCACTCCTTAGAGCTTATGACACCACAAGGTAACATTACTTTTAAGCTTGAATATATGGAAAACAAAAAGGGTGAAATTATTAGCGATGCTAAGGGCTCTGGTCACATTGTAAAAATCGCACTAGATGAGGGGGTTAACTTAGAACACGCTATTTTAATGCGTAACCTTGATGAGCACCAAGATACGCGTAATCCATTTAAACAACCTAGGGCGTGTTGATCTTTGTGGATTGAAATTTGTTCAATCTAGGGACGATTTAATCGCGGCACGAGGTTTGTAACCTAGTGGGCTAAGTAAAAACCGAGCAACAAAGAGTTAATCGTCCCTAGAAAGAACCCAAAGGGCAGCGCA
>NZ_AUTN01000031.1:0-9600 GCF_000497955.1 Pseudoalteromonas sp. TAE56 | reverse complement strand
CGGCTTGATATCTATAAGTGTGAGCTAAATTTGTAATATTTCTAGTTTTTTCTAACAAATAGAAGAATTATTTAACAACAAACACACATCGTTCAAAAAACACCCACAATAAATTCCAGATACAAAAAAACCAGTAACATCACTGCTACTGGTTTCTAAATTTGGTGCGGATGGGGGGACTTGAACCCCCATGCCCTAAAGCACCACCCCCTCAAGGTGGCGTGTCTACCAATTCCACCACATCCGCATTTTAAGCTTTCGCTCAGGTGTTAAACATGTGACTTATTTGAGGAAGATAAATCGTTTAACGATAGCTTTACGCTAAATTAGTTCGGTACTTCAGAGCTTTGCTCTTTTGTAGATGTTACTGGAACATCTTCTTCAACAGGAACTACTGTTTCTACTGCTGGAGCTGCTTCTAGGTTTTCCCATTCGTCGGTCTTTTTAATTTGACCAGCTGTTAGGTTTCCTAACACAATGCTTAAAACAAAGAATACCGTTGCTAAGCTTGTGGTTGTTTTTGTCATAAAGTTACCAGCACCTGACGAACCAAAAACAGTGCCTGATGCACCAGCGCCAAATGAAGAACCCATATCTGCGCCTTTACCTTGTTGAATTAAAACCATTCCAACTAAAGCTAAAGCCACAACTAAATAAACTACTAATAAAATTTCGTACATCTTATACAGTCCCTTTTGCACTGTTACAGATTGCAGTAAAAGACTCTGCCTTTAGACTTGCGCCGCCAATTAAGCCGCCATCTATATCTGTTTGTGCAAATAATAATTCGCTATTTTTTTCATTAACGCTACCACCGTATAAGATGGTAAGCCCTTGTGCTAAATTGCTGTCAAGTGATGCAATTTTGTCACGGATAAATTTATGAACAGTTTGTGCCTGCTCTGGCGATGCAGTCTTACCTGTGCCTATGGCCCAAACGGGCTCGTATGCTATCACAGAATCTTTCAGTGCTGCTACACCTAATTTCTCTATTACTGCATCAATTTGTGCAGCAACTACTTGTTCAGTTTGACCGTTCTCTTGCTCGCTTTCGCTTTCGCCTACACATAAAATTGGTGTTAAACCAACTTGCTGTGCCCTAGCAAACTTTTCAGCGACTGTTGCATTACTTTCGTTATAAATACTGCGGCGTTCAGAATGACCAACGAGTACGTAACTTGCACCTAAATCTTTTATAAGCTGCGCATCAACTTCACCTGTAAATGCGCCAGGTGTATTTTCAGAAACAGTTTGAGCTCCTGTAGAAACACCGCTAGCTACCATTGCAGATACAAGTGGGTATGGAGGAAATAAAACAATGTCCATCTCTTGTGATTTTACATCGTTAATGGCGTCAGACATTTGTTTAACTAACTCTAAAGAGCCATTCATTTTCCAGTTGCCTGCGACCATCGCCTTGCGTATTGCCATTATCCACTCCACATTAGAAAGCGGGCGAGATATTAACTTTTCTCGCCCAAAGTTACAAGAGGTTATTGTTATTAATCAGTTTGTTTGCTCATAGATTCTACAACAGCTGCAATTTTTTGAGCGCTGTCTATTACAATTTTTTCTTGCTCGGCTTCAACCATAACACGAACCACAGGTTCAGTGCCTGATTTACGCAGTAAAACACGGCCTTTATCGCCTAAAGCAAGCTCAACTTCTGCTACAGCTGAAAGTACTTCAGGTGCTTTTGTAGGGTCAGTTCCAGCGGTATAACGCACGTTTATCATTTTCATTGGATACTTGGTAAAACCAGCACCTAAATCTTGTAATGTACGATTTTGTGCAACCATAGCAGCCAGTACTTGCAAGCTTGATATAATGCCATCACCCGTGCTAATTAAATCTAGATTAAGTACATGGCCTGAGCTTTCGCCGCCAATTTTCCAGCCTTTTTGCTGTAGTAATTCCATAACATAGCGGTCCCCTACTTTACTGCGAGCAAACTCGATACCTTTTGCTTTTAAAGCATTTTCAAGGCCCATGTTAGACATAACAGTGCCAACTACACCACCACCCAAATTATCATCTTGGGCTGCTTGGCAAGCAATAATATAAACCAGATCATCACCATCAAAAACGCGGCCATTATGATCAACCATCATTACGCGGTCACCATCACCATCGTATGCAATACCTACGTCGGCTTTAAGTTCAAGCACTTTACGTTTAAGGGCATCTACGTGAGTAGCGCCACATTCATGATTGATATTAACGCCATTAGGCTCGCATGCATGTGTCATTACTTCTGCGCCAAGTTCACGCATAACAGAAGGTGCAATATGATAAGTAGCGCCATTTGCGCAATCGACAACAATTTTAAGACCTTCTAAAGATAGGCCTTGCGGGAACTGGCTCTTACAAAACTCTATATACCTGCCATCCGCACTAACTAAACGCGATGCTTTACCTAATTTATCTGAAGCAACACACGTCATTTGCTCATCAAGCATTGCTTCTATTTCAAGTTCTACTGCATCATCGAGCTTTAAACCTTGACCATTAAAAAACTTAATACCGTTATCGTAATACGGATTATGTGAAGCACTAATTACAATTCCTGCCTCTGCACGAAATGTTTGAGCTAAGTAGGCTACAGCAGGTGTAGGCATAGGACCCAATAATACAACATCAATACCAGCGGCGATTAAACCAGCTTCAAGTGCGGTTTCAAGCATGTAGCCCGAAATACGTGTATCTTTACCTATAATTACTTTTTTAGTACCACTTTGTGATAATACACGTCCAGCAGCCCAGCCTAACTTCATTGCAAACTCAGGGTTTATAGGAGCAGCGCCTACAAGTCCACGCACGCCATCGGTGCCAAAATACTTTCTTTCTTTCATTGTGAAATTCCTTGTTCGCAGGCTTGATATACACCAAGTACATCTGCGGTTTCTTTTACGTCATGTACACGAATAATTTTTGCGCCATTTTGCGCTGCGATTAACGCACCCGCTAAGCTGCCCGCTAACCGTTCATTTGTATCTCTATTTAATAAATTACCTATCATCGATTTACGAGATAATCCGGCCAATAATGGCAAACCTAACTTATTAAAATCATCAAACCTAGCCAATATTTGATAGTTATGACTAAGCGTTTTTCCAAATCCAAAACCTGGGTCTAGAATAAGTCGTTCAAACTTAATCCCAGCTGTTTCACATGCTTTAATACGTTCACTAAAAAACATATTTATATCTGCAAACAAATTATCGTAATGAGGTGCCGATTGCATGCTGCGGGGCTGCCCTTGCATATGCATTAAACAAATTGCTACATCTTCATACTGCGCAACCGTTTCTAAGGCGTCTATTTCTTGTAAAGCTCTAACATCATTGACTATGTCTGCCCCTGCGAGTATTGCTTGCTCCATTACCGGTGCTTTACTGGTATCAATTGAAATAGCGCAATCACTGTGCTGACGTATCGCTTTAATAGCAGGGATTACTCGAGAAAGTTCATCCTCTAAGCTGACATCTGGCGCACCTGGGCGAGTAGATTCGCCCCCTATATCTAAAATTGTCGCACCGTCATCTAATAATTGCATAGCGCGCTTTAGCGCTATTTTGGGTTCTAAAAACTGCCCACCATCAGAAAACGAATCCGGCGTTACATTTAATATCCCCATAATAACGGGCTTTTCAAGATTAAGCGTACGCCCTCTCGGAAGCTTTAGTATGCTAGTCATTGCCAACCTTTATTCTTTTTCTAAATAGCTGATACAAAAAAGCCCCGAAGTTCGGGGCTTTCATTACTATTTTAACGATTATTCAGCTTTATCATCAAGGTTTGTTTCATCTTTTTTTGATGAATCGTCAGTATTTTGACTTTCATCAACTACTGGCTCTTGAGGTTCTTCCGCTTTTACCGGTTTTGCTTCATGACGGTCATGTGCATCACGCGGCTCACGCACTGGTTGGCGTGCCATTAAATCATCAATTTGCTTAGCATCAATAGTTTCGTATTTCATTAATGCATCTTTCATTGAGTGAAGAATATCAATGTTTTCTTTTAATATTTCTTCTGCTCTTTGATAGTTACGATCTGAAAATAAACGTACTTCTGCATCAATTATTTTAGCTGTATCGTCTGACATGCTAGATGAACGGCTACCACCGCCCCCCATATACATTTCGTTCTGATCTTCAGCGTAAAGTAACGGACCTAGTTTTTCACTTAAACCCCAATGCGTAACCATTTTACGCGCTATATCTGTAGCTCGTTCAATGTCATTACTTGCACCCGTTGTTACTTTATCTGCACCGTAAATAAGCGCTTCAGCAATACGGCCACCATAAAGGCTAGAAATCATTGATTCTAAAAGCTCTTTGGAATGGCTAACACGATCTTGTTCTGGTAAGTACATTGTTACACCCAGCGCACGGCCACGTGGAATAATAGATACTTTATAAACTGGATCATGCTCTGGCACCATACGACCAACAATTGCATGGCCTGCTTCGTGGTACGCAGTCATTGCTTTTTCTTGCTCGCTCATCACCATGGTCTTGCGCTCTGCGCCCATCATGATCTTGTCTTTAGCAGCGTCAAATTCAGCCATACTTACAACACGTTTATTACCACGTGCAGCATAAAGCGCAGCTTCGTTTACTAAGTTTGCTAAATCAGCACCTGAGAAACCAGGAGTACCACGTGCTATAAGAGCCGCTTCTACGTTATCGCCTAATGGCACTTTACGCATGTGTACTTTAAGTATTTGCTCACGACCACGAATATCAGGTAAGCCTACTTCAACTTGACGGTCAAAACGACCTGGACGAAGTAATGCAGGGTCTAATACATCTGGTCGGTTAGTTGCTGCAATAACGATTATACCTTCGTTACCACCAAAGCCATCCATCTCTACTAGCATTTGGTTAAGTGTTTGCTCACGCTCGTCGTTACCGCCGCCCATACCAGCACCACGTTTACGACCAACAGCATCAATCTCATCTATAAAGATAATACAAGGCGCCGCTTTTTTAGCTTGTTCAAACATATCACGTACACGTGATGCACCAACACCCACAAACATTTCAACAAAATCTGAACCCGAAATTGTGAAAAACGGTACTTTTGCTTCACCAGCAACTGCCTTTGCAAGTAGCGTTTTACCGGTACCTGGAGGGCCAACCATCAGTACGCCTTTAGGAATACTACCGCCAAGCTTTTGAAATTTTGATGGGTCACGTAAAAAGTCGACCAATTCAGTAACGTCTTCTTTCGCTTCATCACAACCTGCCACATCGGCAAACGTTGTTTTAATTTGGTCTTCGCTCATTAATCGAGCTTTACTCTTACCAAATGACATAGCGCCTTTACCGCCGCCGCCTTGCATTTGACGCATGAAGAATATCCACACACCTATAAGCAGTATCATCGGGAACCAAGAAATAAATATACTTGCTAAAAATGATTGTTCTTCAGGTTGTACACCCTTCACATTTACGTCATTTTTAAGTAAGTCATTAATTAAATCTTCATCGTACATTGGCATCGTTGTTTGAAAACGCTCACCACTGCTCTTAGTACCAGTAATATTACCTGTACCACGGTCAATAATAACTTCTTGTAAAGAGCCACTACGGACGTCTTTAACAAATTGAGTGTAACTAGTTTGACGATCAACTTGCTCGCCGCCATTAAAGCTCTGAAAGACTGACATCAGCACAACTGCAATCACCAGCCATAGTATTAAATTTTTCGCCATATCGCTCAAGGGGTTAACCTCTTGTATCCAATTAATTTAAGTTCAACTAAACGCCAAGCAACTGTACTACAGTTTGTATCCAGTCGCTACTATATATACTTCCCGAGAACGGGCACGTGAGGCATCAGGTTTGCGTATTTTCACTGCTTTAAAACTATTACGTACATCTTGCAAGTATTGATCAAAGCCTTCGCCTTGGAAAACTTTAACAATAAATGCGCCATTTTTCTTTAGTACTTGGCTACACATATCTAGCGCAAGTTCTACCAAATACATGCTACCTGCTTGATCTACTGAGTTATTGCCACTCATATTTGGTGCCATGTCAGAGAGTACCACATCAACATTTTTACCATCAATACGTTTTAACAACGCATTTAATACTGATTCTTCACGAAAGTCGCCTTGTAAGAAGTCAACACCAGCAAGTGAGTCCATCGGTAATATATCACACGCTATCACTTGACCTTTGTCACCGACTTTCTCTGCCAAATATTGAGACCAACTTCCTGGCGCTGCCCCTAAATCAACAACTGTCATACCTGGACGAAGTATCTTATCTCTATTTTGTACTTCATCTAATTTAAAAACCGCTCGGGAACGCCAGCCTTTTTTTTGCGCTTCTTGAACATATTTATCATCAAAATGTTCTTTCAGCCATCGCTGTGAACTGGCTGACTGTTTTTTATTTGTCATAAATTAACACGCAACTAATTAGTAATATTCTTTAGATGGCGTTAGAATACCCTTAATTCAAGCCATATTCAGCAAAATTTGTATAAACATGACATTATCAAACAAACAAAAGCAGTTTTTAAAAGGTCAGGCACATAGCCTTAAGCCTGTAGTTTTACTAGGTTCTAACGGTTTAACCGAAGGCGTAGTAGTAGAAATTCAAAGTGCATTAGAAATTCACGAATTAATCAAAGTTAAAGTTCCAACTGACGATCGTGAAACAAAAGCACTAATTTTTGAAGCAATCGTACGTGAAACTGGTGCGACTAAGCTACAAACGATAGGTCACACTATTGTGCTTTATCGTCAAAGCGTTGAGAAAAAAATACATTTACCTCGTAACTAATTATTCCTGTTAAAGGATTTAGTGCGTTTAAATTGAAAAAACCAGCTTAATGCTGGTTTTTTATTATTTAACGTTTTAAATCAAAAGCTCATTTTATGATGGGTTAAATCATATTCGCTACCATTGCTCCTCGGCTTCTTATTCAATATAAAGTACTGAGTAAATTGTGTTTCACTCATTGCTGACACTTTTTCATTCGAAAGCAGCTCGGCTAGTTGCGGTGTGGTATTACTGTGCCCTATAACAACAACTACACCTTTTAGTTTTAGTAACTCTTTTTTTAAATCACTTATCTCACCTGCGTTATACACATTTACGACGGTATTAAAATATGCCTGCAAAGGGGCCGCTGTTTGTAACGTGCGTTTATAGTTACTGCTGAAAATATGTATATTTTGATACTCTTTGAAAAAAGTAACTAAATTATTTGCACGTGCCTTTCCCACCTCTGAGAGCGCTGGATTTTTGCCCGTTAACTTTTCGCTATGACGAAACAAATATATTTTATCCGGTGCCGCAAACGCCAAACTACTATTAGATAATATGACTAAACAAGTGATTACTAATATTATTTTATTCATATTTTTTTACCCCGTTTGTACTCTAATAGCCTGTCGATAAATTCAGTCGTTAGTTCATTAATTACGCCGGATTCAGCGTTAACTATTAAGCTAAAACCAATATTTAAATGAGGAAATACAACCAAATCACTTCTATACCCTTGCACCCAGCCACTATGATAATAAAGCGTTTCATCAGCATAGTTATAAACGCGCCAACCTAGCCCGTAATAAGCTTCGTTAAGGTGTTTTTTCCACACCCTACGATACATTTCTTTTTTTGTATTCGTATAAGGGCGTGTTTGTTTTGCGAGAGTATCCAATGACAAAACATCAGGGTATTGGCCCAGCTGCGCTTTTAGCCAAATAGCCATATCACTTGCGCTCGCATTTACACCGGCTGCTGGGCTCACTTTATAGTAATTTTTTTTAAGCTTAGCGCTATACCAACGTTTTTTACCACGCACGTGTGGTAGCGCGTAATTTTTGTCATTCGTCATTGATTCAAAGCCTAAGCTCGCATCATTCATTTTCAATGGCTCAAAAATAGCTTCTTTTAACCACTGTTTGTAACTTGTATCGGTGCTTTGTAATATCACATCACCTATAAGGCTAAACATAACGTTTTGATAGCCATAACATTCACCAGGTTTACAAATTGGTTTGACACTAAGTAGCTTTTCAACAATACCGGGGTAATCCATACGAGATTCAATTAAATTATCGTATGCATTAGGAACTAACCCGCTTGAATGACTTAAAAGATGAAACACCTTTAAATCATTTTCATATACAGTTCCTTTAAAATCAGGTATGTAATCACTAACAGGCTTATCTAACTCCAGTAGGCCGTTAGCAGCCAATTTAGCTGATAACGAGCCTGCAAATGTCTTAGAAACAGACGCAAGTCTAAAGCGGGTATGCTTATTAACTTTTTGTCCATTTCGTGTTTTAGTTACGCCCATAGTGTGGATGTAGTCTGAGTTGTTAATATTTACAATCGAAAGCGCTGCACCAGGTATACCTTTACTTTTTAATTTTTTTTGTGCGTAACGGCCGTACTTTTTTACAAATGCATCCCAATCAGGATCCGCTTTTGCTGCAAAACCCACAGAGCTAAACAACAAACACAAAGCAAGTAAGCTATACATTAAGGAGTTGAGATACTTCATTTTTATAAATTTTATCTTTTTAACCACATCTGCGCAGATAATATCATGAAGTTTTGTTTGGACTAACGTACAATACGACGATTATTTGGTTTTTAGCGGGTGTTTAGTACTTATGCGTTTTTTAGTTGTGTCACTTTTTATATTATTATCAACTGGTTGTGCTATTACAAAGCAGCCAGCCGAGCCATTGGCTATGCCGTTAAAGCCAACATTAAAAAGTCAGACCTATCAGCTTGAGTACACTACAGAGCACTCATCTCCAAAAGTTAAATCTGTGCAACTACCTGCACATAAAGTAGTTAGAAACCAGACAGTAAAAATCATTACCGATAAAGCGAGCGTGACCGATAAACTTCTATCGCAAATTAGCCAAGCACTGAATGATAAACAACTAAAAGTGACAACTAAAAATAACAGCGACTATACACTGACAATTCAGCAACTAGATTTAACTTTTACAGACGATACAAAGTACGCAATAAAGCAACCAGAGAATCCTTTTACTTTATATTCAAATGTTGCACAACAATATCCAACCCAGCAGTGCGCAGCTATGTTCGCACAAGTTAGTATGCGTCTTACGCACAAGTCATCGGGTGATGTTGTTTGGTTTGCTAAATCATCTATCGACAGTGCAAGTTTTCATCGCGAGCCGCTAATTTACAATTTTACCGAAGAGCAAAAAATAACTAATGAGCTTGAGGTTGTCGCTTTTGTTCATCAACAAAACACTGATGAAGCTCGCATTGAAAGACTTGGGAAAGACATTCAAATCCCTCAGTACAAAACGTTGTCAAAACTATCTAGTCTTACCAAACTTAGCGGTCCATGTAACAGAACAGAAGTAAGTGCATTAACACCTATGATGCAGTTTTACTTGAGCAGTATATTAATCGATAAAATTAAAGTTCAGTAAATTAGGGTCTGTTGTTCTTTACGGATTAAAATTTGTTCAAACTAGGGGCTATTTAATCGCGGCGCGAGATTTGTAACCTAGTGGGCTCGATAACTGCTCCTGCGTTATTCTACTGGCTTACATCCATGTAAGAATAAGTAAAAACCGAGCAA
>NZ_AUTN01000030.1:0-12477 GCF_000497955.1 Pseudoalteromonas sp. TAE56 | reverse complement strand
GCTGTTATGCTTGCACTTACTACTGAACACGACTCTGCTGATTCAATAGGAGCAGTTCCTGAAAAGTCTAAGCCTGCTTACGAACCTCAAAAAGCAGCTGTAGTAGCAAAGCAAGCAACTAAGGCTGATGACGAAGTAACAATAATTTCGTTTGGTGCACCTAAAACAGGCCAGTTTAATTCGCAGCAAACTAGTAACTATAGTAATTCAGCCCCCGCAGTTACTGCACAAAAAAATAGTAGTGACGTGGTATTCTACGAAGCGACTAAAAATACAACAGTATTTGAAAATAGCAGCTATCAAAATGATGTCGATATTGAATTTAAAAGTTACGAAGCAGTACAAAAAACAGAGCTTCCCATGCTTAACCCTAAAGTATCGCCTTTACGCGTGCCATTTCACGTAATTGCTGTTGGCGAAAACCTATTTAGCATTTCGGTGCGATACAATGTTAAACTACAAAAACTCCTCCAATGGAATGGTCTAAAAGAGTCGGATCGGGTAATGAATGGAAGTAAAATATACCTAAACGATCCAAATATTTATTACGAAATTAAAGCTGGTGATTCCCTTTACGATATAGCTACCCAGCGGCATGTATTAATTGATGAATTAATGCGATGGAATAAATTAAGTCCTGATATAGCATTAAAACCAGGGCACAAACTTTTACTAGTGGATCCAGACTCATACACATTATGAATGAAGAAAATACGCAAACACAGAGCGAACAGCCAACTGTAGGCCAAATACTAAAAAATCATAGAGAGCAAGCAAACGTTAGCATCGCAACTATCGCTGCACCGTTAAAGCTGTCTGAACTTCAAATTAAACGCCTTGAAAATGATGAATTTGCGTTACTAGGCCCTATCACTTTTGTTAAAGGCTATATAAAAAATTATTGCCGTGAATTAAAAGTCGATAGCGCACCTATATTAGCAATGATGCCGGCCCCACCAGAGCCGACCAAGCCCGCTAATATGCAAAGCTTTTCGCGCCGAACAGAAAAAGAAGCAAGCGACAGCCGTTTAATGTTTTTTAGTTATTTAATTTTAGCGATTGTTATTGGGTCATCTGCTTTATGGTTTTGGCAAAACGCCACCCCCATTGAAGAGCAAACCAGTAAAATAAACGTTGCCAACTCAATAATGAGTGAACGACAAGCAGCTCAACCCAGTATTTTACAGCAACAGCAACAAGCCGAAATTAACGACGAATCACTATTAGAATCAAAAGATACGCTTGAAACATCAACAAGCTCAGAAGCCGTTACAGAAACGGCTCCTATTACATCTAACAACGAAAGCCAAGAAGATGCTAGCAGTACAATTGTTATGAACTTTAACGGCGAAAGTTGGGTTGAAATTTACGATGGCGAAGGCGAAAAAATAGCATTCGGCGTTAAAAAAGCAGGCTACATTATGACCGTAAGCGGAACGCCTCCTTTTTCAGTTGTGCTTGGTAAGCATGACGCTGTAGACATTACTTTAAACGGCGAACCTGTAGATGTTTCTGCATTTCCTAAAAACCGTTTAGCCAAATTTACATTACCACTAGCAGAGTAGTCGCTATGTTTTCAGAATCCCCAATTAAACGCAGAAAATCCACCCGTATCAATGTAGGTAACGTCCCTATTGGTGACGGCGCCCCTATTGCTGTGCAATCAA
Source organism: Pseudoalteromonas sp. TAE56 (assembly GCF_000497955.1). Lineage (NCBI taxonomy): Bacteria > Pseudomonadati > Pseudomonadota > Gammaproteobacteria > Alteromonadales > Pseudoalteromonadaceae > Pseudoalteromonas > Pseudoalteromonas sp. TAE56. Next base: position 10,810 of record NZ_AUTN01000030.1, on the reverse strand, counting down.
TGACCAATACCGACACCATGGATGTTGATGCAACCGTTGCACAAATTCAGGCAATACAAGATGCCGGTGCCGACATAGTGCGTGTATCAGTACCGACTATGGACGCAGCTGAAGCGTTTAAAAGTATTAAAGAACAAGTGACTATTCCGCTAGTAGCCGATATTCACTTTGATTACCGTATAGCCTTAAAAGTGGCAAAGTACGGCGTAGATTGTCTGCGCATAAACCCAGGTAATATAGGTAGCGAAGAGCGTATAAGAGCTGTGGTCGATTCTGCTCGCGAGCATAACATTCCTATTCGTATTGGTGTAAATGGCGGCTCACTTGAGCGCGACTTACAAGAAAAATATGGCGAGCCTACACCTGAAGCCTTATTAGAATCAGCAATGCGCCATGTAGATATATTACGCCGCCTTGATTTTGACCAATTTAAAATATCGGTAAAAGCATCAGACGTATTTTTAGCGGTAGGCGCCTATCGCTTACTCGCTAAAGAAATAGACCAACCACTGCATTTGGGTATTACCGAAGCGGGCGGCATGCGATCTGGCTCGGTTAAATCAGCCGTAGGTTTAGGTATGCTACTTGCCGAAGGTATTGGCGATACACTGCGAGTGTCGCTTGCAGCTGACCCTGTTCAAGAAATTAAAGTAGGTTTTGATATTTTAAAATCGCTGCGCATACGTTCGCGCGGTATTAACTTTATTGCCTGCCCTAGCTGTTCTCGTCAAGAGTTTGATGTAGTAAGCACCATGAACCAGCTAGAAGAGCGCCTTGAAGATATTATTGAGCCTGTATCGGTTTCGGTAATTGGCTGTGTTGTAAACGGCCCAGGTGAAGCACTCGTTAGTGATATAGGCCTTGCCGGTGCAAACCGTCGCTCAGGTTTATACATTAATGGTGAGCGCCAAAAAGCGCGTATTGACAACAACAACATTGTTGACCAGCTCGAAGGCTACGTGCGCGACTTTATTGCTCAAAAAGAGCAGCAAACACCTATCGATATTAAAATAGTCGAATAAATACCGTATAAAGCGCCAAACAGCGGTGTTTGGCGTTTACCTTTATGACCAGAACGCTATAATAGCGGGTCAATTTTTAGCATTCTTGTTGTGTAAGCATTTTTTATTACACATAAACAGCATTTAGGATTTATCAGTGGCAAAACAAATTCAGGCAGTTCGCGGTATGAACGATTGTCTGCCGGGCGATACACAAGTTTGGCAGAAAGTAGAAAGCATTTTACGCGAGACAGTAGCATCGTTCGGTTATCAAGAAATTCGTTTTCCTATTGTAGAATCAACCGACTTATTTAAACGCTCTATTGGTGAAGTTACCGATATAGTAGAAAAAGAAATGTACACCTTTGCCGATCGCAATGGCGACTTATTAACACTTCGCCCAGAAGGCACCGCAGTATGCGTACGTGCTGGCAACCAAAATGGCTTACTATATAACCAAGAACAACGCCTTTGGTACATGGGTCCAATGTTTCGTCACGAGCGTCCGCAAAAAGGTCGTTACCGTCAGTTTCACCAATTTGGTTTAGAAACATTTGGTATTGCCACAGCCGACATAGACGCAGAAGTTATTTTATTAACAGCGCAACTATGGGAAGCTTTTGGTATTACTGACCACGTTCGTTTAGAGCTAAATTCTTTAGGCTCTAACGAAGCGCGTGCTGATTACCGTGATGCGTTAGTAGCCTACCTTGAGCAACACATTGATGTGCTTGATGAAGACTCAAAACGTCGTATGTATTCAAACCCATTACGCGTACTTGATAGCAAAAACCCAGACGTACAAGCAATTTTAACTGATGCGCCTAAATTGTCTGAAAACTTAGACGCTGAATCAAAAGAACATTTTGAAAATTTATGTGAACGTTTAGACGCTGCTGGCGTCTCATATACGGTTAATGAAAAGTTAGTACGTGGTTTAGACTACTACAACCGCACCGTATTTGAATGGGTAACCGACAGCTTAGGCGCACAAGGCACAGTATGTGCTGGTGGTCGTTACGACGGCTTAGTTGAACAGCTTGGCGGCAAAGCAACGCCAGCAGTTGGTTTTGCAATGGGTCTAGAGCGATTAGTGTTATTACTACAAGCGCTTGAGTGTGTAGGTGACATTCGTCGTAATGCTGATGTATATTTAGCAGCAATGGGCGACAAAGCAAGCATTCAAGCTCCTGCAATTGCAGCGCAACTACGTAAAGACGTACCAGGTTTACGCGTTATGGTGCATGCGGGCGGCGGCAACTTTAAAAAACAATTAAAACGTGCTGATAAAAGCGATGCACTTGTTGCAGTGATTATTGGTGAAGATGAATTAGAAAAAGGCGTTGTGACCATCAAGTATTTACGCGAGCGTAAAGAACAAGTCACATTAGAATTAGAACAAGCTAAAGCGCTATTAGCTGAGCTTATTAACGGCTAAGCGAACATTAGAGGTAAGAATGGATATTTATTCAACAGAAGAACAACAAGCAGAAGCCATTAAACGCTTTTTCCGTGAAAACGGCATTTCACTTGCACTAGGCATACTTGTTGGCCTTGGTGGCTTATATGGCTGGAAAGCATATAACCAAAACCAAATTACTACCGCTGAAAAAGCATCAGATTCATATACAGCGCTTGTTGAAAGTGATGATGTATTATCTTCAGCTGATGCGTTTATTAGCGAAAATAAAGATACAAACTACGCAACACTTGCTGCATTTGTTGCTGCGAAAGACGCTGTAGAAGCAAAAAAATTAGACGTAGCAAGCGAAAAGCTAAGCTGGATAGTGTCTAATACTGAAAATACAGAATTAAAAGCAATTGCGATTACACGTTTAGCGCGAATTCAAATTGCACAAACTAACTATGACGATGCATTAACTACATTAAATGCACCATTACCTGAAGCATTCAATGCAAACGTTGCCGAGCTTAAAGGCGACATTTACACACAGCAAGGTAACAAAGATCAAGCACGTACTGCATACCAAGCAGCAATAGATGCGGGTGGATTAACAAGTAACCCACTATTACAAATTAAGTTAGATGACCTAGCAGTAACTAGCCCAGCGGCATAAGGTTTTAGGCATGAAAAAATTTACAACAGCAGCCCTTGCCCTATGTATGGCAACACTGATGGGTTGTTCATCAAGTGATGATGAAGATGAACTAGTACTTCCTGAAATTGTAAACCAATTTGAAACTGACGTTGTTTGGCAAGAATCTGTAGGTGATGGCGTAGAGCATTACTTTTCTCGTTTAACACCAGCTGTTTACAAAGATACTGTATATGTTGCTAGCCGCGAAGGCCAAGTAGAAGCGCTTTCGCTTACTAACGGCGATACCAAGTGGGAAACCGATGTACGCCAAGATTTATCGTTTTGGCCATGGGCTGACAACGGTAATGCAAAATTATCAGGTGGTATTTTGCAAGCCTATGGTAAAATTTATATAGGTTCTGAACACGGCTTTATTATTGCTCTTGATCGCGAAACCGGTGAAGAAGTTTGGCGTAAGAATGTACCAGGCGAATCACTGTCTAAACCGACAGCAGGCGATGGCTTAATATTTGTAAATTTAGGCTCTGGTAAATTGTTAGCCCTTCACCCAGATACGGGCGAAGAGCGTTGGAGTTTTGAACAAGAAGTTCCACCACTAACATTACGCGGACAAAGCTCGCCAACTGTTGCTAACGGTGGTGTATTAGTAGGCCTTGAAACAGGCAAGCTAAGCGTTTTAATTTCAGACAGTGGTTACTCAGCATGGAGCGCAGAAATTGCGGTTGCTAAAGGCGCATCAGAATTTGAACGCCTAGTTGACGTAGACACTCAACCGCTTATTAGCGGTCCATACGCTTACGCTATAGCTTACAACGGCAACTTAGCTGCTGTAGATATTCGCTCTGGCAACGTAGTTTGGAAACGTGAGTACAGCAGCTACCGCGAAATTGCGATGGATGCACAAACAATTTATTTAGTAGATAGCGATGGTGTTATTTACGCATTAGATAAAAATTCAGGTATTGAACGTTGGAGCCAACCCGCTCTACGTGGTTGGTACCTAACAGGCCCTGCAGTTGCAGGTAGCCACTTAGCTTTAGGCGACCAAGAAGGTAACCTACATTGGCTAAATAAAGAAACTGGCGAGCTAGTATCTCGAGAAGACTTTGACAGCTCAGGCTTTTTTGTTGAGCCAGTTGTTGCCGACGATAAGCTAATTTTATACACCCGTGATGGTGAAGTTAGTATGGTAAAAATACCAAACTAACTGACTGCTATTAGTATAACCTGCTAATAGTTAATTGTTTTTTGTAAGGCTTCGCACTGCGAAGCCTTTTGTTGTTTTTTAAAGAGGTAGTTTATGCTTCCCGTGATCGCTCTAGTTGGGCGACCCAATGTGGGCAAGTCCACATTATTTAACCGTTTAACACGTACTCGTGATGCACTCGTAGCCGATTTTCCAGGTTTAACACGAGATAGAAAATATGGCCAAGCTAGTTACGATGGCTATGAATTTATCGTGGTAGACACGGGCGGTATTGATGGCTCAGAAGAAGGCATCGAAATCGAAATGGCAGATCAATCTCTGCTAGCCATTGAAGAAGCCGACATTGTTCTGTTTTTAGTAGATGCTCGTGTAGGTATGACCGTAGCTGACCAAGCCATTGCTAATCACTTGCGTAAACAAGAGAAAAAGTGCTTTGTTGTTGCCAATAAAACCGACGGCATTGATGCAGATTCAAACTGTGCTGAATTTTACCAATTATCATTAGGTGAAATACATCACATTGCAGCTGCACATGGCCGTGGTATTACCCTATTACTTGAACAAACACTTCAGCCGCTTATTGCTGAACTAGCTGCTCAAGATGAAGAAGTAACAGGTGATGACGAAGAACTAATCGATCTTTACGAAGAAGGCGAAGGTGATGATACCGATCATCAAGCGTTTGCTGACAAACCTGTAAAGCTTGCTATTATTGGTCGCCCTAATGTTGGTAAGTCAACACTTACAAACCGTATATTGGGTGAAGATCGTGTAATTGTATATGATATGCCAGGTACAACGCGCGATTCTATTTATATTCCAATGACGCGTAACGACAAAGAGTATGTGTTAATTGACACAGCCGGTGTTCGTAAGCGTAAAAAAGTAAGTGACGTAGTTGAAAAGTTCTCAGTAATTAAAACACTTCAAGCAATCGAAGATTGTAACGTGGTTTTACTTGTTGTGGATGCGCGCGATGGTATTTCTGATCAAGACTTAAGCTTATTAGGTTTTGCGCTTAACTCAGGTCGTTCGCTGGTTATTGCTGTGAACAAATGGGATGGGCTTGACGACTACGTTAAAGACCGTATTAAAACAGAGCTTGATCGCCGTTTAGGCTTTATTGACTTTGCACGCTTACACTTTATATCTGCACTTCATGGTACAGGTGTTGGCCACTTATTTGAATCGGTTGATGAAGCGTACGAGTCAGCAACTAAGCGTATTAGCACTGCAATGCTTCGCCGTATTATGGACATGGCACAGGCCGATCACCAGCCGCCTCTTGTTCGTGGTCGTCGTGTTAAGCTTAAATATGCGCATGCCGGTGGTTATAACCCGCCACGTATTGTAATTCATGGTAACCAAGTTCACGATTTACCAGATAGCTACAAACGCTACCTCATGAACTACTACCGTAAAGCACTTAAAATTATGGGCACCCCAATCAAAATTGAATTTAGAGAAGGTGATAACCCATTTGCAGGGCGTACTAATAAAGTAACGCTTTCGCAAAAACGTAAAATACGTGCGTTTGCAAAAGAAAACCGTAATAAATAAACTGCATAAGCGTTAATCTATTACAGAAAAACGGCGTACTTTTTAGTACGCCGTTTTTTATTACTGAAAATTAAGTAATGCTAATTGCACCAGCCGTTCAACTGTCGTGTCTTGAACATTTTTAGGCGCTTTGGGGTAATACTTTGATTTTGGCGGCTTAATAGTTATAAACCCATGATTGGTCGCCATTTCGTGGGCTAACAGCTTACGCTCTCGGGGGGTTAAATGGTTTTCGTGTATTTTTGCCAGCTCGCCGCTATCAAGCCATATGCCTGCACAACCAGGGCATTCGTCTATCTCAACCACTTTGAGCGGCGAAAAATACCGGCGCATCATCACAATACTTGGGCATTTAGGGCAATTTACTCGCGATGAGACTTCGCCCTCACCTTCGGTATAATTACTCAAATACTTAAGTAAAACCTGACCATGCTTTAACTCCGGCGAGCTAAACTTAAAAATTTGGCTGTTATCAAAAAATACGCCGCCTTGCGCTGACGTAAAAACAGTAATGCCGCCAACAAGTAAAGGTTCAAGTGGCGTATTACTACGAGGACAATACATTTAAAATTCCTTTTTATTTATTTTCTTTTACTCAAGTGCTTTATGAATAAGCCCAACAAGCGGGCCGGGCAATGTAATATTACCTGCAAGTACAAACTCATGCGCGTCATCTGACATTTTTTGCCATGTACGGCGAATAATACCAATCCATTTTTCTTCATTGTAATCTGGTTTTGCATTGGCAAACCCAAGCATATAATGTTCAATAAATACAAGGCTTGCTACATCTTCTACTAATTGGCTGTCTGGGTTACGTTTAATATTTTTTTTAGCGACCGCATCGTACACTCGGTTTTGCTCAGCTTCACCGTAACCAGCTTGCTTCATGAGCGCAACCACGCTGCTAGCATGAAATATATAAAGTGCACTGCGCCACTGATGATAGCCCTGTTTGTTCATTTCAAAATCACTACGTGGCGACTTCCAACGCTGAATATGCTGTGCACGCACTGCAATTTGCATGAGTTCATCGGCATCTGGTTTAAAACGAGTTAACATTTCGCTCATGCGCAAGGCGTATAAACTTTCTTTTGGAAAGCTTTGTCCATTGTGCTGCTCAGTATTAGGGTCTTGGTCGTTTGCTTCATCAATTAAGGTAATTACTTTATTAAACATGACGATCATTTTTTATAATAAGTTTTAGTCATTCTAAACGCTGATAAAATAATAAACTAGTACGCCTACCAGTTACGCAGTGAAATTTGTTCAATCAAAAAGTAAAACCAAGAGTTACAAGTTATAAAAGTAAGCGCATTGATTAAGTTAACTTGGTACTATATTGAGCACAAATTAAAATAAAAAAGCGCGATAAATAATAACAAACTCGCCAATAACGGATGACTATGTTTAAAAAAAGTATTCTAGCTATATGCTTAGCGGTTGCATCGCTACCAAGCTTAGCCGACACTAACACTGATTTAAAAACCATTATTGATAACCACTGGCAAAACGCCAAAGCTGAAAAAATATTTTTTCGTACCGACCCAGACGGCTGGAAGCCAAACGGTACATTGCCAAATTGGAGCGAGCAAGCCATTGCAAAGCGCCAAGCTTATAACAACAGCGTGCTAAAAAGCTTAGCCAGCATTGACCCAAAAACGCTCAACAACGAGCAGCTAATGAACTACCGCTTATTTAAATATGAGCGAGAAACCGAGCAGCAAAGCTACCTTTATCAAGATAAGTATTTTCCGGTTAATTTTTTAAGTGGCTGGCATACTTATTTTGCCGAAGCCCCCGCTAACATGGCATTTTTAACACCCGACGATTACAACGCATTTTTAATCAGCCTTGCCGACTACCCGCGCTTTAATCAGCAAAATATTGATTTAATGAAAGAAGGTATAAAAACAGGCTTTACTCATTACTGCAAAACCTTTGAAAATTACAGCCAAAGCATTAGCGCGCATATTGTTAAGCAACCTGAAAAAAATGCCCTTTACGAGCCCTTTACACGTATACCAAACACGTTTACAGCAGAGCAAAAAGCCACATACCAAAATAAAGCTAAGGCCTTAATCAGCTCAAAAGTAGTCCCTGCTTATCAGCACTTTTACGACTTTTTTGAAAACGATTACATGCCTAACTGTAGAGCGCAGCCGGGTATTGCAAGCGTTAAAGGCGGGCTTAAGTATTACAAATATGCAGTTAATTACTACACCACAACCAATGCCACACCAAAGAAAATTCATGAGCTTGGCTTAAAAGAAGTCGCGCGTATTAAAGCGCAGATGCAAAGCATTATTGATAAAGTAGGTTTTGATGGCACTTATGCTGAGTTTTTAGAATTTTTAGCAACCGATGAGCAATTTTACGCAACAGACGCACAAGACCTGCTTGAAAAAACAGCCTTTATTACGCAAAAAATGTATGGCAAATTACCAACCTACTTTAATCATTTACCGCGTAATACCTTTACTATTAAAGGCTCAGCGAGTCGCGGCGCGTTTTATATGCCACCTGTTGATAACCGATCCCCCGGCACTTATTTTTTAGCCTCAACACCTAAACTACAGCCTTTATATAATTTAGAAGCACTTAGCTTACATGAGGCAATACCAGGGCATCATTTACAAAACGCTATTGCTATGGAGTTAAATGTACCTGAATTTAGACGCACACTTAGCCACTCTGCATTTGGCGAAGGCTGGGCACTTTACACTGAACGCTTAGGTAAAGAAGCCGGCTTTTATCAAAACCCATACAGCGACTTTGGTCGTTTAGGCTACGAAATGTGGCGTGCAGTGCGTTTAGTGGTTGATACAGGTATTCATGCATTTGGCTGGAGCCGCCAAAAGGCAATAGACTACTTGGCAGATCACACTGCTTTGCCACAAAGCGCGGTGGAGGATCAAATAGATCGTTACATATCATGGCCAGGCCAAGCGCTTTCGTACAAAATGGGCGAAATAAAAATACGCGAACTGCGTGCAAAAGCTGAAAAAGAACTCGGGGCTAAGTTTGATATTCGCAGCTTTCACGACACCGTTATCGGCCAAGGCTCGCTGCCTATGGAAGTATTAGAAGACGTAATAAACGATTGGATAGCAAAACAAAAATCGGCTATTTAACATTCAAGGAGGCGGTATTATTTGCCGCCTCTTTTTAAAACCCTCTTAAACACCTCAAAACTAATCCCTACCCGCTTTTGCTTCGTAAAGTTAATGATTACAAAAACCTGAGTAAACCTATGAGCAAACGCATTTTATATTGGCTACAAAACGATTTACGAATAGACGACAACCCTATTTTAAGCGAACTTGCTACTGAGCAATGCGCGCTTGATATTGTATTTGTTATAAACCCGCACTGGTTTAAAAATAATAACTATCAACAAAAGCCATATGGCGTGCACAAACAGCAGTTTTTAATGCAATGCTTGTACGAACTACAACAAGCACTTATTGAGCGCGGGCAAACCCTGCATGTGCTTGAAGGCGAACCTGTATCGCTTTTGAAAGCGCGTATTAATGAGCAAAATATAGATAAAGTTGTATACAGCGAGCAATTTGGCCTGTACGAGCAACGCCAAATAAACTTACTCAAAGCACATTGCCCTAATACTAAATTTACAGGGTCGCAGCAAGACACGCTCTTTAAGCAAAGTGACCTCCCCTTTGATTTAAACGAATTACCTAAACACTTTACCCCGTTTCGTAAAAAGGTAGAGGCCGCCACTAGCCCCATTTCACTTTCAACATTACCAAACGGTTTGCTCCCTCAGCCAATAACCTTGTGCACTAAAAAACCTTTAGAGCGTATAGCAAATAATGGCGTAATGCATGGCGGGTTTAAAAGTGCGCAAACACATTTAAAACAATACTTTTCAGGTTTACTACCAAGTACTTATAAAATAACTCGAAACGAGCTTGATGGCTTTAATAACACCACAAAATTTAGTACCTGGCTTGCTTTTGGTTGTGTAAGTGCGCGGCAAGTTTATAAAGCAGTTGAGGCGTACGAACATAACCAAATAACAAACGAGTCTACCTACTGGATTAAATTTGAATTGCTATGGCGAGAGTATTTTAAATGGCATGCACTTAAGGCAGGTAAAAGCCTGTTTAGCTTTAAAGGCCAAAAGCAAACAAAACCCCTTACTACATTTATGCCAAACCGCTTTGCTACGTGGTGTAATGGCTCAACACCCTACCCATTAGTCAATGCCATTATGAATGAGCTTAACGCTACGGGTTATATATCAAATAGAGCAAGGCAAATTGCAGCCAGCTGCTTAGTGAACGAGCTTGGCCTTGATTGGCGCTATGGCGCAGCATATTTTGAACAACAATTGATTGATTACGATGTAGCCGCTAATTGGGGTAATTGGCAATATATAGCAGGTGTAGGCGTAGATCCGCGTGGTGGTAGGCACTTTAATATTGAAAAACAAACGTTACAGTTTGACCCGCACACTGTTTACACTAATAAATGGCAAGGCAATGAAAATACCAGCACGCAGCTGGATACCTTAAACGAAGTTGATTGGCCAATTTAAGCCGCCAATCAACTTTTACAAAGTAACGTTTAAAACAGCTCAGCAATACCCACATTAATAGCGTAACCACCCAAGGTTAAAAACAAAAATAAACAGCCTGCTAATAACAGCGGTTTTATACCCGCTTGGCGAATAGCGCCAACATGTGTGCGTAAACCTAAAGCCACCATCGCAATGGTGAGTAATATATTATCAAACCAAACAACTGCGCTTGTAGCGACTTGAGGAATAACTGATAGCGAATGTACACCACTTGCCACAATAAATAACACCGCAAACCAAGGGATTGTAATACCCGCTTTTTGCTCGCCGCCATGCACGTTATTGTTTGTTTTAGCATGCTTTTTACTTTGCCAAAACGATAAGCCCACTAAAAATGGCGCAAGCATCATCACCCTTAGCATTTTTTCTATAACGGCGG
>NZ_AUTN01000029.1:0-1550 GCF_000497955.1 Pseudoalteromonas sp. TAE56 | reverse complement strand
CAGCCTATATCGGTCATTGGCGCTTTATGTGGCAGCTCATGGTAAAAGTCGGTTTCGCTTGCTTGATAATGCATGCGGGTATAAAAGTTAACTCCTAGGTAATCTAGTGGTTGAGCAATTATTTCCATGTCGCCATCCAAAATATCAGGGCGGTGGGCTTTAGGTAATTGATTAATAATATCAGGGTACTTACCTTGCATTACAGGCTGCATGTACCATTGGTTTATGTAGTCATCAGCAAATGCAGTCGCTTTTAAATCTTCTTCGCATTGGGTAACTGAGTAACAAGGCGTAAAGTTAAGTACAATACCGTTTAATGTATTTGGGCTATTTTTAGCAAGTACTTGCATAGCCAATCCGTGGCCCAGTAATAAGTGATGCGCAGCTTTACGACCAAACTCGCGACCTACAATACCCGGCGCATGTACGCCTATTTCGTAACCTAAGTAAGAGCTGCAAAACGGCTCGTTTAAGGTGGCGTAAGAGTGTACGCGGTCACCAAATGCTTTGGTAATTAAATCTGTGTAATGTGCAAACTCGTAAGCGGTGTTACGGTTTAGCCAACCGCCTTCGTCTTCAATATGTTGTGGTAAATCCCAGTGGTACAGCGTTACAAAAGCTTTAATGTTACGGCGTTTTAATTCATCTAAAATGTCGGTGTAAAATTTAACACCTGTAGGGTTTAGGTGGCCATTTTTAGTCATTACGCGCGGCCACGAAATAGAAAGTCTGTAAGCGTCTACACCTAATGACTCAATTAAGTTTATATCGTCTTTCCAGCGAGTGTAGTGCTCGCAGGCTATATCGCCATTTGAATTATCGACTATTTTGCCTTCTTTACTGCAAAAGGTATCCCAAATACATGGCAAGCGATCGGTTGCGCCGCCTTCAATTTGAAATGAGGCCGTAGCTACACCATAGGTAAAATTTTTGGCTAAAAGGGGTGAGCCACTAGGTAAAGATAATTGTTTCATTAAGAGAAAACCTCTGCTTCTTTTTTGGTAAAGGTTGCTTTGTATATAGCGTGTATTAAACCCAATATTGGAAGCGCTTCCATATTTAATTTGATTAATCACTAAGGATGGTATTTAATAACTTTAAGGAAGCGCTTCCATATTTAGGTTAGTGGCTATTGCTAAGTAGGTCAATAGTTAAATTTAAATAACAAATAGGTGCTGCACAAAAACACACTGACACAACACAGGGCTATAAAAATGAAAAAAAGCTTAAACACTAATAGGTTACGAATGCTCCCTATTTTAATAGGCGGATTATGCGTTTTAAGTGCGTGTAATAAACAAGAAGCTAACGTTGATAATAACGAAAGCGCGGTGGCCAAAAAGGCTGAGCATGAGCAAGGTGATTTATCACTTTGGCCAACGCTTAAAAGCAAAGTAGTGAAAACGCCTGAAATTGAAAATACGATTGCACAATATTTAAAAACAATGACGCTTGAGCAAAAAGTAGCGCAGATGATCCAACCTGAAATCCGCGATATAACCGCTGCCGACATGCGCAAATATGGCTTTGGTTCGTATTTAAATGGCGGT
>NZ_AUTN01000028.1:0-5072 GCF_000497955.1 Pseudoalteromonas sp. TAE56 | reverse complement strand
CCGGCGGGTAGAGTGATCGTCACATCATTCAAAGCCTGCGTACCATCTGCGTATTTTTTGTTGATATTTTTCAGTGTAAGCATTAGTTTCATCCTTAATTGGTATAGCACCAGCTTAAGAAAGCAAGTCAATACAAGCGAGAAAACAATGGTTAACGTATTGAAATAAATGATGAACATAAAAAAGTAACGTTGGTCATTTAAATATGACCTTTCATCATTTAAATAAACCGCCTAGTATGCTTAAAACGGTTACTAACCCTATGAAATAAAATAATTAGTTTAAAAATAAATTATGATTGAAAAAATTTTATGGATAATATAGCGCGCTCAGCGTAGTGAATTGTGCAAAGGTAATGTTTAAAATAAAAAGACAATTTTATCTAAGCGTATCTGCTCAGAAACTATAATAAAAACGGAGTCACATATGCAGCAAGCCAATACACCAATATGGCAACGCTTTAGCATTACCCAGCTAATAATTTTTTTACCGCTAATAGCTACTATTATGCTCGACTCTCATATACGCTTTTTGTCATCACATATGGATTCAACGAGCCAATATCTGGCTATTAATATTCAACTTTTTTTACAGTGTATTCCCTTTTTTATTGCCCATGCGTTCGCATATCGTTTATTACTTACACCCGCAATCATAGTTTGGCTGTTAGGCTTTTTAGCCTATCCATCTCTCTTGCTAGTATTTAATAACCAGCTTCTTAACTTTTCGCAATGGCAATACCTTGATGCACAATGTTGGACACTGTGCGCATCTGCAAGTGGTATATGGCTTATTACTAAACGCACTAATAAAAATAACAATGTGTTGAGTAATAAATGGCTTAAATCCTTGTTTTCACTTGATACAGTCATGTTTATAATACTTTTAGGTTGGGCAATAGTTACATCAAGCATACTCAATACGCACACTGATCCTATGTTAAACCAGCCTATTGAGCCTGTTATTGACGTTTATAAAGTATTCACACAGTTTGATACTTTTTTGGGTTATCTTTGGCAAATTACTGTTTGTGCCGGATTAGTATATGGAGTGTATTTATTAAATAGATATTTATTAATACGCTATGTATTAACCTATCATGGTGTACTGATGTTTTTGTTTGCAAGTTTAATAAGCCTCGTTGCACTTACACCTGTATTAACATCGTGCTTGCTACTGTTACCTATTAACGATTTACCCTCAGGCATTGCTAACTTAACACCTGGCGGTAATAATAATATTTTTAGCCCTGAAAATTATCAGTTCGTATTTTTGTTTTTGGCTATAAGCACACCGATTATTTTAGCGTTTGAACGACAGCAACAACACGTTCAAATTAGCAACATTGCCCAACAACAAACAAAAACAGAGCTAAAGCTACTTCAACAGCAAATTAACCCTCATTTTTTATTTAATACATTAAACAACCTTTACGCACTGACATTAAAAAAAGCAGATAATGCACCAGATCTTGTTATGCAATTAGCTAACTTACTGCGTTACAGTGTTTATGAAGGCCAAAAAGCACAGGTGAGTTTAGAAAAAGAAATTAATTACTTAAAAGGTTTTATTGCATTGCAGCATTTACGAAGTGCTGAGCGCTGCAACTTTGATGTGCAATGGCCTGAATATCAACAACACTATTTAATTTCGCCACTACTGTTAATAATGATTTTAGAAAACGCGATAAAGCATGGTGTAGAGCCCACCTCACAAAAAGTAACGGTTGTGTTTAAAATCACCATGGCCGATAACGTACTAACGCTATTTTCCTCTAACCCTATTCTACCTAATAACAATTCAGAGCATGGGATGGGACTTAACAATTTACGCCGTAGGCTAACTCTTTTATATCCAAATAAGCACACATTAATTATTAATGAAAATAAAAACCTTTGGCAAACCACACTTAAATTGGAGCTGGCTGCATGCTAAACACAATAATTGTTGATGACGAGCCGCTCGCGCATGACGTTATACTGCATCATTTAAGTGCCCATAAAGATATTAATGTAAGCGGACAATACCTTAACGCTAAAGATGCATTATGTGCTTTAGCCACATCATCTATTGATTTGTTATTTTTAGACATAAACATGCCCGAACTATCAGGCATTGCATTACTAAAAGTGCTCGCGAATCGACCACAAGTGATTATTATTAGTGCGTATCAAGAATATGCTTTAGCCGGTTTTGAACTTGACGTAACTGACTACCTACTAAAACCAGTCTCTGCGCAGCGCCTTGAACAAGCACTCAATAAAGTACGGAAAAAAAGAAAATACATAACGCTAAATCCCAAGGCACCTCTGACTATTACCCTTAAAATCGATCGTGAAAAACATAAAATTCAATTAGGCGATATAGACATGTTTGAGGCTTATGGAAATTATGTAAAAGTATGGCAAGGTGAAAAAGCATTACTTGCAAGCAGTACTCTCAAATACATATTGCAAGAGCTTGATACTTCATTTATTCAAGTCCACAAATCTTACGTTATTAACAAAAATAAAGTTGTTGCGTTAAGTAATGAAAGCGTTCAACTAGCATCAGGCGTGTCAGTTAAAATTGGCAAGTCATTTAAACAACAAGTGCGCGACATTATTTAATTTAAGCTCGGTTAAAGCTCCCCCTTTATTGAAAAGCCCTAATGCTTTAGGGCTTTAAATTATTTTACCTTTAAAAGGTAGCGTTACAATTTCCAATTCATTATTTTAGAAGCACGTTAAAAACGATACGTTACTGAAGCACCTAATGTTTGTGGGTTAACAACTGCAACATAACCCGTTGGGTAACGCCCGCTTGCAGGCTCTACCGACGTAAATGCTTCTTCATCTAATGCATTATTAATAAAAGCACTCACCAACCAATGATCGCTGCTATAGCTTATTGTTGCACGTGTAATTGTGTAACCGCCAGCAACACGCTCCTCGGTGTTAGTTAAATCACCATAGTACTCGTCTACATAATTAGCGCTCACATTTAGCTTTAAGGTATCTGTAAACCAATGCGATACCCCTAAACTTGCAGTCAGTTCTGGTGCTGAATTTAATTCATTGCCCACTGCATCAGAATAAGTAGTTGATTCATCTATTTTAGTTTTTAATAAACCCAGCCCTGCGTGTAACTGCCATTGCTCGCCTAACATGCTATATGCTTCAAGCTCTAAACCATAGCTATGTGCGTCGTCAATATTAGTAATTTTTCTATCAGAACTTAATGCTTGATAACCATCAAAATTATTGTAAAAAATATTAGCACTAATATTTAAATCACCATTATTTAGTACGCTACGCGAGCCCAACTCGTACGTATTTACTGATTCTTGATCGTAGTAATAATATTCCTGCGCGGTAAAGTTCAACGCACCACCACCAGCGTTATAACCACGACGAGCACTTGCAGATAGAGTCGTATCATTGTTTATTTTATATTGAATAGCTAAGGTCGGTAGCTTTATGGTGTTAGAATTGTCTAGCTGCTCAACTAACCTACTGCCACTAAAAGCCATATCAAAATTACGAAGTTGTTCTTCACGCTCAATTCGAAGCCCAGCGGTTAACGTAAGCTCATTAGTTAACTTAAAGCTGGTTTCGCCATAAATTGCTTTAGAATCACTACTATCGTCACCAAAATAATTGGTTGCACCAACGCTTTTAAAGTCTTGGTCACGGTCAAAGTAAGCAATACCAACAAAGCCTGAATAAAATTCACTATTTAAGCCAAAGTTTAACTTGCTATCAATGGTGATATTTTTTTCATCCATAGAAATATCAGACTCAGCGCTTGCCTGTGCTTCATAAGCCTCGTAGCCCCATTCATAATCCATATAAGCAAGTAATATATCGAACGAAAAGTTATCATTAATTTTATAATCAATATTTACCTGAGTCGTGTCTGACTGGGTATCCATGTCACGCTGAAATAAAGGCACATAATCAAACGGTTTATCACCTTCATAATACTTACGACCCGTATTACCTTCTTCGCTATACGTTGAGTAAGTCAGCTGTACAGCTAAATCTGTTGTTGGGGTATACAGTAATTTTGCTCGCGTACTGCTGGTATTAAGGTTATTTAAGTTCTTATCTGTTGGATTGGTTTCATATACCGTTGGATTACTAAAGGTTTCACCGTTTACATATTGAGTAGACAAGCGAAATGCTAATACGTCTTCAACTAATGCCCCCGAAACAACGGCCGCTGTATCAAGATAGCTGTCTTGATTTTTATAACCAACGCGTACAGCACCTTCAAAATCTTGTGTTGGCGCTTTAGTTGTCATATAAACAGCACCACCAATACTATTACGCCCATTACTTGTTGACTGCGGTCCACGGTATACCGCTATTTGCTCTATATCCCATAAACCGGTATCACCAGTTAAATCAGCAACAAATGGCTGACTAACCCCATCAACAAGTGTTGATACTCGCGCTTTTGAGCCACCACTAAATGAGTTAAACCCAGTTGCACCACCATTACCCGACACACCGCGCATATCTGGCACAGCGCCAGTAAGTACCACCACATTTGCCATTTCTGCCAAGGCTTCAGAAACAGAGCCTAGTTGCCCATTTTCTAATAACGAACTATCTACAACTGCAACCGATGTAATCGTATCCTTGAGTGACCTTTCGATTTTTTCGCCTGTTACAGTAATTGTATCTATTGATTCACGACTTGTTTCATCAGCAAATGCATTGCTTTGAGATAGCAGAAAAGAGCCTGTAATGATTAGTGAAAGCTTATTTAGTTTGAATGACCGCACCGCTATTATTCCCTTTTATGGATGGTTATTTTATTTTTCGGAAAAATAGCACAAACATGCAATTGTTGCAATTGAGTTTAATTATCATTTAGAATGGCAATATTATTAACAAGTGTTTTTATTTATGTTGCAACTTACCCTTTCTCTTGTTTTATTTACTGCTACATCCCTGTTTTATCTTAGTAACCGCCACCAACGACTACTAAGCAAACCCATTAATAAAAGCTGGCGCAAGCTCGCATTTATCCTTTTTGTTATTGCAATACCATTAGCCTTATATGCTTTTTCTAATGCGGCAGCC
>NZ_AUTN01000027.1:0-1491 GCF_000497955.1 Pseudoalteromonas sp. TAE56 | reverse complement strand
AACAAAGACCCGTTTGGGTTGTATGGTTAAGTGACTAAGCGTACACGGTGGATGCCTTGGCAGTTGGAGGCGATGAAGGACGTATTAACTTGCGATAAGCCTAGTCAAGCTAGTAAAAAGCACTTGAGACTAGGATTTCCGAATGGGGAAACCCACCTGCTTGCAGGTATCGTTAACTGAATACATAGGTTAACGAGGCGAACGCGGAGAACTGAAACATCTAAGTACCCGTAGGAAAAGAAATCAACCGAGATTCCGAAAGTAGCGGCGAGCGAAATCGGAACAGCCCTTAAGCTTATTATGTGTTAATGGAAGGCCGCTGGAAAGCGCCACGATACAGGGTGATAGTCCCGTACATGAAAAGACATTTTAAGTGAAATCGAGTAGGTCGGAGCACGTGAAACTTTGACTGAATATAGGTGGACCATCATCTAAGGCTAAATACTCCCAACTGACCGATAGTGAACCAGTACCGTGAGGGAAAGGCGAAAAGAACCCCTGTGAGGGGAGTGAAATAGAACCTGAAACCGTGTACGTACAAGCAGTAGGAGCCCACTTGTTGGGTGACTGCGTACCTTTTGTATAATGGGTCAGCGACTTATATTTTGTAGCGAGGTTAACCGAATAGGGTAGCCGTAGGGAAACCGAGTCTTAACTGGGCGAATAGTTGCAAGGTATAGACCCGAAACCCGGTGATCTAGCCATGGGCAGGTTGAAGGTTGAGTAACATCAACTGGAGGACCGAACCCACTAACGTTGAAAAGTTAGGGGATGACCTGTGGCTAGGAGTGAAAGGCTAATCAAACCGGGAGATAGCTGGTTCTCCCCGAAATCTATTTAGGTAGAGCCTCGGACGAATACTTACGGGGGTAGAGCACTGTTAAGGCTAGGGGGTCATCCCGACTTACCAACCCTTTGCAAACTCCGAATACCGTAAAGTAATATCCGGGAGACACACGGCGGGTGCTAACGTCCGTCGTGAAGAGGGAAACAACCCAGACCGCCAGCTAAGGTCCCAAAGTCATAGTTAAGTGGGAAACGATGTGGAAAGGCCCAGACAGCCAGGAGGTTGGCTTAGAAGCAGCCATCCTTTAAAGAAAGCGTAATAGCTCACTGGTCGAGTCGGTCTGCGCGGAAGATGTAACGGGGCTAAACTATGCACCGAAGCTGCGGATTCAGAATTTATTCTGAGTGGTAGGGGAGCGTTCTGTAAGCCGTTGAAGGTGTACCGGGAGGTATGCTGGAGGTATCAGAAGTGCGAATGCTGACATGAGTAACGATAATGGGAGTGAAAAACTCCCACGCCGGAAGACCAAGGGTTCCTATCCCATGTTAATCAGGGTAGGGTAAGTCGACCCCTAAGGCGAGGCCGAAAGGCGTAGTCGATGGGAAACAGATTAATATTTCTGTACTCGATATAATTGCGATGGGGGGACGGAGCAGGCTAAACAAGCATAGCGTTGGTAGTCTATGTGAAAGTGAGTAGGTTGG
>NZ_AUTN01000026.1:0-4647 GCF_000497955.1 Pseudoalteromonas sp. TAE56 | reverse complement strand
GTAGAGGCTTTTGCACGATCAGGGTGATTTTTAGCCACTGCCACGCAATCGTGCATCCACGCTGCAGGTAATACCACCGACATGTTTGCCTGCTCTGCATTACATAGCTGTATTGCAACACGTACCACGCGTTCTATGTGGGTAATATCGTGAGCTACATCGGCATGCACTAAAGAAGTTATAAATTCTCTACATTGTGAATTAAGTATTTTTAAATCGGGGCTTAAAACGGCGTCAGGCACTATTAGGTTCCAAAAGCTAATGAATAGGTAAATTATCCGTACTTTACCGTGCTTTATGCCCCCCTTGCAAAACATTCATTGTATGTTGCTCGCTGCTTGACTAAAATACAGCGCTTATTTATTACTACTGAGAAGCCTTATGTCATCTGCCGTTTACCTACAAGCTGGTCGCGATAAATCATTAAAAAGAAAACACCCTTGGTTATTTTCAAAAGCCATCAAAAAAATTAAAGGTAAACCAGGATTAGGCGACACAGTAACGATTCACGACAGTGAAGGTAAATTTTTAGCAACTGCTGCTTATAGCCCTCACTCACAAATTCGCGCACGTGTTTGGAGCTTTGACGAAAAAGAAATCATCGATCAAAACTTTTTTGAACGCCGTTTACGTCGTTCATTAGAAGCACGTAGCCAAGTAATAGAAGAAGGCGGATTAACAGGGTTTCGATTATGTGCCGCTGAATCTGATTACTTACCAGGCGTTACAATCGATAAGTTTGATAACGTATTAGTGTGTCAGCTACTAAGTGCGGGTGCCGAGCGTCATAAAGGCGAGATTGTTGGCGCGTTGATGTCTATTTTCCCGGGTTCTAGCATATACGAACGTTCAGATGTAGAAGTACGTACTAAAGAAGGCTTAGAGCCAATAAAAGGCGCTCTTTGGGGTAATGAACCAACACAGCCAGTACTTATTGATGAAAACGGTTTTAAAATTGAAGTCGATATAATCGACGGACATAAAACGGGCTTTTATTTAGACCAACGCGATAGCCGTGCCGCACTTGAGCGTTTTTCAAAGGGTAAAACGGTACTTAACTGTTTTAGTTATACAGGTACATTTTCGTTGTACGCTTTGCGTGGTGGATGTGAGCATGTAACTAACGTAGACGTATCTCAGCCAGCGCTTGATACTGCAAAACGTAATGTTGAGCATAATAACTTAGATTTAGATAAAGTGAGCTTTGTTAAGCAGGATGTATTTAAGTTACTACGCCAATACCGCGACGAAGGCAAACAGTTTGATACCATCGTAATGGACCCACCAAAGTTTGCTGATAATAAAGCGCAGCTAACAGGTGCGTGCCGTGGTTATAAAGATATCAACATGATAGCCATGCAAATACTAAAACCAGGCGGAACATTACTAACATTCTCATGTTCTGGTTTAATGGAACAAAACTTGTTTCAAAAAGTAGTCGCCGATGCAGCTCTTGATGCAGGTAAAGACCTACTTATAATGGAGCGATTAAACCAGGCAGCTGATCATCCAATTGCTGGCAGCTACCCTGAAGGCTTTTACTTAAAAGGCTTAATCTGTAAGGTTTTTTAATATCTACTATTGAGTTTAACTAGATTCAACTTAGTTAAACTGAATAATTTCAAGACCTGCTGTTACCGTGCCATCATCTTCTTTGCTGGCACGTATTACTTTTGCTGTTGCATTTAAAGGCGCAATACTTGGGTGAGTTGAATCAATGTTCACCGTCAGTAATGTATTAGGTTCAAGTAATTCATCTAAATGAATTGATAAACCTGTTGCACTTAAATCCACGCACTCTGCGGCAAAACTTAAACCCGCTATGGGTTCTATCGTCGTTAAATTTGCAGGTGTATTGATCTGCATGCGTCTAAAATTTCGCTTATCATCAGTAAACATACGTTACCTCTAAACAACCGTGTTAATTTCTTCCAATAAAGCACCCACTGAAAATGGCTTTACAACATATGCATTGCAACCAGCATCAAACCCTGCTTGCTTTTCAGACGGAGACTCAAGGCCCGATACCATAACAACAGGAATATTTTTTGTTTCAGGTGTGTGTTTTAGCATTCGGCATGTATCATAACCATCAAGACCTGGCATACAAACATCAAGCAAAATTATATCTGGCGGACTCGCAATTGCCGATGCAAGGCAGCTTTGCCCTGAATCTGCATAACTAACATCAAATTTCGACGCCAGTGCTGCTTTAAGCATTTCAAAATTAAAATACTCGTCGTCTACCACTAAAAGTCGCTTTGTTTTATGTTCAATCGATGAGGACATAACTATGTCGCTTCCTTTTCAAAACAAAAATAAATCCTCCTATTAAGGTACTAAGCTTAATAGAAAATGCAAGTTTTATTCTATCTCTTTTATCGCATTGAGTACTCGCTTAGCCGAAATTGGGTAAGGAGTTCCAAGTGTTTGAGCAAATAGCGACACTCTTAGCTCTTGTTGCATCCAAAAGATAGCGGTTACCTCTTGTGGGATAGGTAACCCTTTAGGCGTTTTATTAACTACCTTTTTGTACTCTTGAGCAACTTTATCGAGCTCTAATACGCATAACCTATCACGATTTGGATCCACAGGTAGTTTTTCTAAACGTTTTTGAATCGCTTTTAAATAACGAATTAAATCCGTTATTTTATCTGCGCCATGCGCGCTCACAAAGCCTTTAAATATAAGTGACTCAAGCTGTGATTTTATATCGCCATGCGCGGTGATCATGGTTAAATCAACACGCCCTTTCATTTTTTTATGCAGTGCGTGCGCAATACTCAATACTTGCTCAACTTGCGTTGCAATCGATACAACTGAGTCACCGAGCTCACCTCGTATTTGCTCTTTTACTGTTTCAAATGCTTTTTCATCGCGTATATCGCCGTGTTTCACTAATAAGCTATCAACACCTGCGGCGATACAGTCATCAATTAAATCGGCTATTTTACCAAACGGATTAAAATACAAACCCAACTTTGCTTTATTGGGTAAGTTTTGTTGTAAGTACTTAATTGGCGACGGCACATTTAACAATACTAAACGGCGCAAACCTTGTTGATGCGCTTGCTGCGCTTTTGCTTCACTATCAAAAAGCTCTACTGCAGCGGCTGACTTTTTATCCACCAGCGCAGGGTACGCCTTTATTTCGTATTGACCTTGTTTTTTAACATATGACGCTGGCAGCTCACCAAAGTCCCATTGTGTTAGGTCTGATTTTTCAATGCCTTTATCGGCTACTTTAGACAATGTTTCGGTTACTTCACCTTGCAGCTCTGCTTTAAGTTTGGCTAAATCAAGTCCACGGGCAAGTAACTTATCGTGTTCATCACGTACTTCAAACTGTAATCGCAAATGCGGCGCAAGGGCTGTTAAATCCCACGCCTCCATATCAACTCTCACACCTGTCATTCTTAATAAACGCGTAGCTAAAGCATCAATTAAGCCCCCTTGCATTGGCTCAATGGCTGCAAGCACTGCATCTGCATAATTTGGTGCTGGCACAAAATTGCGGCGCAGCGATTTAGGCAATGACTTTATAAGTCCACTTATTAGCTCATGTCTAAATGCAGGTATGTGCCAGTCAAAACCACTCTCTTGTACTTGATTCAACAGCGCTACCGGTATTTGTACCGCAACACCATCAACCGCTTGGCCTGGGTCAAAATGATAAGCAAGTGGTAATATAATATTGTCTTGCTGCCATGTGTCAGGGTAATCAAACTCAGTAATATTACTTGCGCCATGCTGCATTAACTCTTCACGAGTCATATGTAAGTAATGTTTATTTTGTTGTTTTTGTGTTTTATACCATTTTAAAAATGCAGCGCGGTTATTAATTTCTTTGGGAATTTTTTTATCGTAAAACTCAAATAACGTTTGCTCATCAACTAAAATATCACGGCGACGCGACTTATTTTCCAGAACTTGAATATCTTCTATTAACTCACGGTTAAACGCTAAAAAGCTCTCGTTTAAACCCAGCTCTTGCTCAACTAATGCGGTGCGTACAAAAAGCTCTCGACTTACTTTTGGGTCGATATTGCTATAAACACAGCGGCGTTTATTTACAACAAGTAGGCCGTACAAAGTTTGCTGCTCAAACGCGATTACCGCACCTGGCTTTTTCTCCCAGTGTGGCTCTGTGTAGCTGCGTTTTACTAAATGCTGTGCTAATGGTTCTACCCAGTTAATGTCTATTTTTGCATTTGTGCGGGCATATAATTTACTGGTTTCTACAAGCTCCGCCGACATAATCCATTTAGGGCTCTTTTTAAATAAACCTGAACCCGGAAAAATATGAAACTGACTATTACGTGCGCCTTTGTATATTTGTTTATCATCTTTAAAGCCAATGTGGCTCAGCATTCCGCTTAATAACGCTTTATGAACAAGTTCGCCATCAGCCGTTTGGCTGGTTGCTTTCATGCCCATTTCGTTACACACAGTACTTATTTGATAAACAATATCTTGCCACTCACGCAGGCGCATATAGGCTAGGAAATCTTTTTGACACAGCTTTCTAAACTGGCCGTTAGTTAGCTCGCTTTGCTGCTCTTCTAGGTAATTCCATAAGTTTAAAAAAGCGATAAAGTCTGAATCTGGGTCGTCAAAGCGACCGTGTTTTTCATTGGCTGCAGCACG
>NZ_AUTN01000025.1:0-25411 GCF_000497955.1 Pseudoalteromonas sp. TAE56 | reverse complement strand
TGTTGGCACATATTTGTAGGTGAGGTTTTATACCTCGCTTTTTTAGGTGTTAAAACATGAGCGCGAAGTAAATTCGCGCCTACAGGTGGGTACATGCTTCTAGATAAGGTTATTAATTTAGCTCAAGTGTTAGAACCTTGAATAATTATGGCTTTACTTCTACCTTAAAATTCAATGTAACAAATTGATGACAAGGAAGCACAATGCAAATACTTCACCACGGAGCGGTTAACGGCGTTACTGGTTCGTGCCACGAGCTGGTAGTTAACGAGCAAACAAGTGTGCTTATTGATTGCGGGTTATTTCAAGGCGAAGACTCTAAAGTCGATCTTTCAATTGAGTTTACTATTACCCATGTTACTGCCCTTATTGTTACCCATTGCCATATTGACCATGTTGGCCGAATTCCTTATTTATTAGCAGCCGGTTTTAAAGGCCCTATTTTTACAAGTATTGCATCAGCCAGCTTATTACCTTTAGTAATAGAAGATGCTTTAAAAGTGGGTGTAACCCGCGACCCTAAAATTATAGCTGCCTGCTTAAGCTTATTAAATAAACGCATAGTTGCTGTAGATTATAAAACGTGGTTTGAACTACCTTGCAAAGGGCTCAATAAAGCTAAAGCGCGGTTTCAGCGTGCAGGCCATATATTAGGTTCTGCCTACGTTGAAATTGATATTACAAATAATGATAACAACAAACATCGCGTTGTGTTTTCAGGGGATTTAGGCGCACCGCATACCCCGCTACTCCCTTCGCCTAAAGCGCCCTATAAAGCCGATACCCTCGTTATTGAATCAACCTACGGGGATAAAAATCATCAAGGCCGTAAAGAGCGCACTCAAACGCTAAAAAACATTATTGAACGCGCTGTTAGCGATAATGGCGTGGTGTTAGTGCCAGCTTTTAGTATTGGCCGCACACAAGAGCTGCTATATGAGCTTGAGCAACTCATACATAGCTCATCTAAAAAGTCTAAGTGGCGAGACATTCACGTAATACTCGACTCCCCTATGGCAGCCAATTTTACTGAGCAATACAAAAAGTTTAAGTACCTATGGGATAGCGAGGCCAAACGCAAAGTTGCAAACGGTAGGCACCCGCTCGATTTTAAAAACCTAACTACGGTTGATTCACACAAAGAGCACATGGCTATTATTAACTATTTAAGTTCGCGGCAAACACCAGCCATAATATTAGCAGCAAGCGGTATGTGCACTGGTGGCCGAATAGTTAATTATCTTGAGCGGTTTTTAAGTGACAAAACCACCGATGTATTGTTTGTAGGTTACCAAGGAAACAAAACGTTAGGCCGCGAAATTCAAAAATATGGCCCGCGTAATGGGTATGTTTTTATAAATGATGCTCGCATTACTATAAACGCAAAAGTACATACAATTAGCGGGTACAGCGCCCATGCCGATCAAAACGGATTAATTAAGTTTGTAACGGGTATGCATAAAAAGCCAAGCCATATAAAAATTGTGCATGGCGATGATGATGCAAAAGGTGCGTTAGCAGTAAGGTACAAAGAGGTTTTAGATAATGATGTTGAAGTTGAGATAGGTAAGTAATAAAGCTTTAATTTGAGAATTACTTAAAGCTGATACGCACATACTTCAAATAGAAGATAATTAAACACTTGTATTTAGACTGTTTTTCCTTCAAAAAAAGTCATGAGAGTGCAGCCAAATAACTGTTAATAGTCGCTTAGTGAAATGATCGAATATTTTTAATTGTTTATTAGGCTAACTTTAAAAATGTTTATGCATTTATTTGTGGTTAACCTAATTGTAGCAGCCAAAGAAAGTTTGCTAAGGCTTAATTCCTGATATTTTTTTTGCAATAAAGCTTTTACTTTCAAAAATTTCATTTTTAAAAAAGAAAAATAAGCTCAATAATATCAGACACCAATATAACGCAAAATAATTTTGTAAACTGCTACCGTATAATGCATGTATAACAGAACCAAATACCAGTAAAGTTGTATAAATATACATACCCAACCTAGGAATTGCTTTCCAAAAGTAAATAGAAAATTCAGTTCTTAATATAAAAAATACCCAGAAAGAAAAACACGTACTTATAGCGGCGCCAATTGCACCATACTTTGGAATTAACCA
This sequence comes from Pseudoalteromonas sp. TAE56, assembly GCF_000497955.1. Taxonomy (NCBI): domain Bacteria; kingdom Pseudomonadati; phylum Pseudomonadota; class Gammaproteobacteria; order Alteromonadales; family Pseudoalteromonadaceae; genus Pseudoalteromonas; species Pseudoalteromonas sp. TAE56. The sequence goes on along the minus strand of NZ_AUTN01000025.1, from coordinate 23,288 downwards.
GACGTTTCCTAGCAAGTTAACTCCAAAAGCAACTACAGAAGCAAGCATTGAAAATCCGGTGCGCCGGGTAATACCTAGGCCTACGACGCTTGTTTCGGATAGAGTATAAAGCAATGGATATCCTAAACACGGAACTAAAATCCACTGAACCGCTTTGTAATTATCCGGTAGTATAAACGTTACTACCGCAGAGAGTAGGCCAGCCAAACAAAATAAAATAATAACGACTAATAATACATATCGGTTTACTTTAAATATTTTATCAAGGTTTTCATTTGCTGCAGCCCACTTATATACAACGGGAACCCAAACAGTAGAGAAAACACTCTGAATAATGGTCGCAGCGGCAGCAAAACTAACAGCAACAGAGTAAAGCCCTAACTGCTCAAAATTTGAGAGCTCTTTTAATAATATTTTATCTGACGCAGTTAGCCCCCAGAATGCCAAGCTGCCAAAAATCAGTGGCATACCAAAGCTTAAAAGACCTTTCAACTGATTAAAATCTAGCTTTTCCTTAAGTCCTGCAATCCACTCGCTTTTTGTATTCCACGCATATATAAAAAAAACTAATGATATAGCTGCAACATTGGCTATTACAAGATTAGTAATATTTTTATTAACAGAAAATAAAACATAACCTAAGATAATAATTATTAGAAGTAGCTTAGGAAGCAGTTGACTCATTGAGTAGGCGAAGCCTTGCTCATTCATTCGCAAAATTAAAGATAAAAACCTAGACATAAAAGCACATAAAACAGCTAAAGCTACTAACAGGCTGAGAAATTGGCTATTAACTTCAAATAACCATAACGAGATTGTATTACCATAACTGAATAGTAAACATAAGCTAATAATTAATAAGCTTAAACCTGGGAAAAATGACGCTTTTAATAGGCCTGGTTTATTACTTACTTCGTGAAATTCACGTACATACGCTTGATCTAACCCTAAGCTAAAAAAGAGTGTGCAAAAACCTACCACTACATTTAGCATAGCTATACGACCAATATCTTCTTGAGTAAAAAACCAAGTGATAATTGGCAAACTAACAAAACCTAAAAGAGCACCACCTACTGGGCCCAATGCGAAAGATAGAATTTTTTTTGGGGTCATATTTTTTATGTTCCAACATACTAGTAAACCCCAATAGAATATTATTTATAAAACAACGACTATTAAAGATTTTGAAGTAGTTACTTATCAAATAATTGGGTAAGTTGCTTTTTATAGTTATCTGTAGAGAAGTAATTTTTTACAATTTCAATATTTTTGGGCGATTTGTGGCAATCTAAATTAATGAGCTTTTCAATATCGCCAACGTTAATACCTTTTTTAGCAAAAAAATGCCATTGTGTGGTTCCACTTCGCAAGTAAACAGTTTTACCAAGGCCTAATAAAGTTATTGTATTCCCCATAGCTTGTTGCCGCTTATGATTAAAAAAGGCAATATCAATTGAGCTTAAAAATAATAAATAATCATCAAATGGCATAAACTCCGTAAGGGGTTGAAACTTATCACCAAACCATTCTTTACCCTGCTTTATTACTTGCTGCGCATATTCTTGATGCCCATACGATAAAGGTACATAAATACAAATATCTTGATGTTTAAACGGTAATAACTTTTCCAACGCCTCTATATGATTGTTACTCGGGTCGGCTGAGTTGCCTACTTGAATATTTACCCTCACCTTATCAACTGCGGGAAGTTTGTATTGTTTGTATAAATTACTCGTGTACATTAAGCACTCATGGTAATTTCCTTTAGCCCCATACCAGTCTTTTGCAAGAGCTACATCTCCTTCTAAGTATGTAACTAAATGCCCAAGCCCACTTATTACCCTGTGCCTTAAAAATTCATTTATCTTTTCTTTGAGAGTGACACGCTTTAATTGATAGGCGTATAAGTCTGCTCCCCATATCATCCAATAACACTTTTTAAGCAACCAAGGCATAACACTTAGTATTTGAACCATTTTTATATCGATTAAACTGTGTAATATAATTTTATCAGCTCGGTGCATTTTTATTATTAACTGAGTATGGTGCTTTACCTTTAATAAAGTCGAACGCCCTGACAAGCAGATATTCTTAGCATCTTCAAGCTCATCATCAGCCATGCCATTTTTAATTAAAAACTCATGCTCATCACTATTAAAGTTTTGGTTTATAAATCTAATATATGGAGGAATAAATTTATCACATTCTGCTACATGTAATATCCTTTTAGCCCCCACGGAGAAAATCCTCAACTGCTTTAACAACCTTTTCTTGTTCAACGTGGGTCATTCCGAAGTACAGTGGTAAACGGACAAGTTTTGCGCTTTCATGGGTCGTGTAAGTATTATCACCTACAAATTCTCCAAACATTTCTCCCGCAGGGCTTGAGTGCAGTGGAATATAATGAAAAGGTGTCGTAATTCCCTGCTTTTTCATATAACTAATAAATTCATTTCGCTCTTCATTTGAGCTTAATTTTATATAAAACATATGCGCGTTATGCTTTATTGAATCGGGAATATAAGGTAACTGTTCCGCTTTTAGTTTTAGGCTAAGTTTACTGTAATAATAATCCCATATTGATAAACGAAAATTATTTATAGTGTTTGCTGCTTCAAGTTGAGCATACAAATAAGCCGCTTGTAACTCGCTTGGTAAAAAGCTCGACCCTATGTCTTGCCACGTATATTTATCGACGATGCCATGCAGGAACTGGCTACGATTTGTTCCTTTCTCACGTATAATCTCAGCTCTTTCAATCAATTTAGGGTCATTAATTAAAATTGCCCCACCTTCACCACCCGATGAGTAGTTTTTAGTTTCATGAAAGCTATAGCAGCCTATATGACCAATAGTTCCTAGTGCTTTCCCTTTATAGGTAGACATTACGCCTTGTGCAGCATCTTCTACTACCCACAAGTCATGTTTTTCTGCGATAGCGAGTATTGTATCCATTTCACAAGCGACACCTGCATAATGTACGGGCACTATTGCTTTTGTTTTAGCCGTAACCGCTGCTTCAATGAGTGTTTCGTCAATATTCATTGTGTCCGGGCGAACGTCAACAAATATAATTTTTGCACCACGTAATACAAACGCATTCGCTGTAGATACAAATGTATATGAAGGCATTATAACTTCGTCGCCTGGCTGAATATCAATTAAAATAGCCGCAAGCTCTAGAGCTGCTGTGCACGAAGGCGTTAGCAGCGCTTTTGTGGTATTAAAATTACTTTCTATCCATGCTTCACATTTTTTTGAAAATTGCCCATCACCACATAACTTATCAGAGTTAATAGCTTGCTCTATGTATTTTAACTCGTTGCCTGTTTTAGGAGGCATATTAAAAGGAATCATCTTTAAACCTGTTTGTAGAACCAATACGAAATATCAGCAATAGCAAAACCATTTTTACTATATAAATTTGCAGCCGAAATATTACTTGTTTGTGTTGCAACCTTAATTACTCTAGCTTTTTTAGCAATGCAATAGCTTTCAACAAGTGCGAGTAGTTTTTTGCCTAAACCCTGTCCTTGGTAGGGTAAAGCAACACCAATAAGCCCTACTGTTGCTTCTTCCTCTCGAACCCTGACTGTTACAAAACCAGATATAACATCATCATTTTTTATCACTAGGCAACAATCATCAAACTTTGAAAGGACGGCATTTTCAACCCATTTTTGGTAAAAACTGTCTCGCTCTTGTGCCGAAAACCAAGGTTCTCGAAAGCGACTATTAATATATAAGTCACTTACGATACATTTAAGCTCTTCAATAGCGCCATGATTAGCTATGTAAGCTTCAAAACTTGTAAAAGCTTTTGAGTTTGCCTTGATATCTTTTTTAAATACCAACTCGCCTTCAATAAAACTAAAGCAATACTCATTTATAGTATTTAAGCTTAGGTAATCTGTAGAGCTAGCTTTTATAGTTATAAGTGAGTCTATAGGCCAATCATTACTTTTTATCTTAGGAACAGGTAATTCTAACGAAAATATTTTACGCTCGAAAAACTGGCTATCCCATTCTCTTTGAGAAAAATAGTTGCTCATTACTTTGATATTAAATCCATTAGATACTTACCGTAGCTATTTTTCAGCATAGGTGCAGCTAACTCTTCCACTTTATGTTTTGTTAGCCAACCATTATTAAAACCAATCTCTTCTAAACACGCTATTTTGTAACCTTGACGCTTTTCTATGGTTTCAACAAACTGCGCTGCTTCAAGTAAGCTTTCATGCGTACCTGTATCAAGCCAGGCAAAGCCGCGACCAAGTATTTCAACATTTAGCTTATTTTGCTTTAAATAAATTTCATTTAAGCACGTTATCTCTAGCTCACCTCTATGCGAGGGCTTAACTTGTTTGGCTATTTCTACAACAGAATTATCGTAAAAATATAAACCGGTTACCGCTAAATCAGACTTTGGTTTAGCTGGCTTCTCTTCAATGGAAATAGCCTTTTGGTTCTCATCAAATTCAACGACACCAAAACGTTCCGGATCTTTTACTTGGTAACCAAATACAGTCGCTCCTTGCCCATTTTTGGCATTCTCGACTGCATGTTTTAACTTAGGACTAAATCCTTGACCATAAAAAATATTATCACCAAGAACTAAGCACACATCATCGTTGCCAATAAAGTATTCACCTAAAATAAACGCTTGGGCTAATCCATCTGGGCTAGGTTGAATTGCGTAATTAAGCTCAATACCAAATCGTGAACCATCACCAAGTAAACGCTTAAATGAAGCACTATCCTCAGGGGTCGTAATAATTAATATTTCACGAATTCCCGCTAACATTAAAACTGATAGCGGGTAATAGATCATTGGCTTATCGTAAATTGGAAGTAACTGCTTGGATACACCCATAGTAATAGGATAAAGGCGTGTACCGGAGCCTCCGGCAAGGATAATTCCTTTCATGCTATTTTCCTTTAGCTGTCATATTTATTTCGCCCAGTCGCTCACGCTGATATGAACCATCTTGTACGTTTTGACACCACGTTTGATTATCTAAATACCACTTAACCGTTTTACGTAGGCCTGTTTCAAAGGTTTCTATTGGTGTCCAGTTTAGCTCTGTACTCATTTTTGACGAGTCGATGGCATAGCGTCGATCGTGGCCAGGACGATCTGTCACATACGTTATCTGCTCTGAGTACGAGTAATCTTTAGGTACTAAAGTATCTAGAATGCTGCAAATACTTTTAACAACTTCAATGTTTTGCTTTTCGTTATGGCCACCAATATTATAGGTTTCACCAACTTTACCTTCAGTTACTACCTTATATAAAGCTCGAGCATGATCTTCAACGAATAACCAATCACGAATTTGATCGCCTTTACCATAAATAGGTAAATCTTTTCCTTCTAGGGCATTAAGTATCACTAAAGGTATTAATTTTTCAGGAAAATGATAAGGCCCATAGTTGTTTGAACAATTGGTTACGATAGTAGGTAATCCATATGTTCGTAACCAGGCTCGCACTAGGTGATCACTCGATGCTTTACTTGCAGAATAAGGGCTACTTGGTGAATAAGATGTTTGTTCAGTAAACAAAGGTAGCTCTTTACCCAAGGCATTACCTTCTTGCTCATCTGGATGTGGAAGGTCGCCGTAAACTTCGTCAGTTGAAATATGATGAAATCTAAATGATTTTTTATCATCGTCATTTAATGTATTCCAGTATTCACGAGCCGCTTCTAATAAGTTGTAAGTGCCTACAATATTAGTTTGTATAAATTCGGCCGGCCCAGTAATTGAACGATCAACATGACTTTCAGCAGCTAAATGCATTACTGCATCTGGTTTATGTATTTTAAAAACACGATCGAGTTCAGTACGATTACATATATCAACTTGCTCAAATACGTAGCGGTCATCACTAGCAATTGAATTTAATGATTCTAAATTACCAGCATAAGTTAACTTATCGAGATTAATAACTGAATCATTAGTGTTTTCTATAATATGGCGAATTACAGCAGAGCCTATAAAGCCCGCCCCGCCAGTTATGAGTATTTTCACTATACACCCTAATATATTTGATAAAATTAGGTATATTAACTATCTATTAATACCTAACTTAGAATTTTAATTTGTATTCATTTAAGCTAACCGCTATAGGCTGGCTAGCTATTGAGCAAGCGTTGCAGAGATAAATAATAAAGCTCTATAACATCTTCTAAATCTAAATGTCTGACTAGGCCTTTTAATTGCTCTGTATCTACACACATATCATTAAGCGAGTTTATTGCTTTTGCTAAGCTATCTATATCACCTACAGGGTAAATGCTACAGTTTGGATAAGGCACACGTAATACATCATCTTCATAACTGACTCTTAAAAGTTCTGCAGGGCCTGTTTTACAATTAGTAGTAATAATAGGAATACCCAAAGCAAGAGATTCTACTAAACAATTAGGAAAACCTTCAGTTTCTGACGCTAATAACATTGCTTCTGATTTAAGAATGTATGGATAGGGGTTACTTGAATGCCCAACAAAAAATACTCTATCTTCTATGTCTAATTCTTTAGCTAATGCAGTTAAATCATCACGAGTATCGCCATCTCCAACTATTACTAGATTCTTTTTTTTGTTACAGGCTTTTAAAGCCAGTAATATATCCTTTATTCGTTTTGACTCAACTAGGCGCCCTACTGAAATCAAAAAGTTTTGAAATGGAATTGGACTGACATCTTTAAAAGAAAGATCTTGATAATTTTTTAAATCATGTGGATTATATATTTTCTCAATGTCATCTCTAGATAAAAATATCTTTGCTTGTTTCTGCATTTCTTCAGAAATGCATACTATACTATTAGCTTTTTTATAGGCAAGGCGAATGATGCATGCATTTCTGCTACGCTGAAATCTCTCAAAACTACTGTGGCAGACTAGCTGTGATTTATACCTCATAAAGACAGATAAAAAAGAGTTTATAATATTTGGATACAACAGATGAGATTGAACAACATCAGGTTTAAATTTTAAGATAAGGAAAATAAACTTAAAAAAGCCTGAAATCTTCCAAAACTTACTTACTGAACCTTCTTGTAAATACAAGTGCTTAGTTTCACAACTGCTATGTTTTGTAAATCCATCAACTAGGCTATTAAAAACTTTTTCAGCGCCTCCCCCAGAGGAGGAATTAGTTAGAAGCAGTAGTTTCATCTGTGCAACCTGCTTTATAGCTTTGTAAGTATTCTGAACACATTCGCTCTAAACTAAAATCTTTTAAAAGCTTCTTATGTTGCGCTTGAATAACTTCCTCTCTTAAAGATTGAGATTCAATTAAGTTACTAAAAGTTTCTTGCAACTCTTTATCATTATTAAATAAAATACTTTCAGATACCGTAGGATCCAAAATCAAACTATGCGCTGGAATATTTGATAGCAAAATAGGTAGTTTAGCGGCCATTCCTTCCAGTACAGAAATTGGCAACCCTTCCTCTCTAGATAACGATAAAAAAATATCTGACGATACGAGTAGCTCATTTATATTTTCAACTTTTCCTAAAAATTCGATAGCAGCATTATCACTAGCTAAACTCAAAACCTCGGCTTTAAATTGCTCACTTTCTATGGCGCCTGCAATCGAGAAAGTGAATCTATAATCAGGATATGATTTATTAAGGTACTGAATAAGTGAACTTAAACGATCATAACCTTTTCTATATTTAACGTTTCCTACCAAAACTACTTTTACATTTTTAGTTAATATAGATTTTTCTTTTACTTTAAAGTTAGAAATATCTACTGAATTTTCAATAACTTTAAACTTACTTCCAAACGCCTGTGTAAACCTATCAATATCTTGCTTTGAAACACCAACAATCACATCTGCGGCTTTATTAATAAAAAATTTATGTATTCTACCAATAAGGCGGTTTGAAAAACTATTCCCATAATAAAAGTCATATGAGTTTCTTAAACTTACAACGTAAACAAAATCTTTTTTTATAAGGCCAGTAAGAATCAAAAAAGAAAAAATTAAATCCGCACCTTTTAACTGACTCTGAATGGCATCAAAATTTTGACCTTTTAAGTATTTAGGTATAGCAAATATAGACTTTAATGCACCAACAAGTGGAGAGTTAGCATCTGTTACTTGAGTCAACTCCCTGCCATTCCAAAAATTCTTTTGAACATTATTATGGTTCCACAAAAGGGCAACCTTGCCTTGAACAAATTTTCGATCGACCATTCTACGGATTGATGCTTCAGCACCACCAACTCCATTTGAGTTTAATAAATAAAGAACTTTCATATATTCCTTAAAATGAATTAATTAAACTTTGCTAAAAAGTTTTTTAATGAAAATACTAAACTTCCTAAAAAGGAATGTTTAAGAAAAAAATAAACAGCTCTTTTCGATTGTGAACTAGACAAAAGAGCAACCACTAACCACAGGGGGATTTTTTGCCCTCGATTTACAAGATCATTCAGTAACCAGAATGTTACTTTGTCTTTCAAATACTCAGCATGTTTACTTAAAAACTGTATAGCACCTGTTGCTGTTTTAGTGCCCGTTGTAATTCTTTCTCTATTTGGATCCACATTTACTTTATATAGCTTTTTTCCCAGTTTTAAAAAAGGCTTATTTTGAGCTAAAACAACGCGAAACCAACAGTCATAGTCCTGCCATGCAACCATTTTTTCATCAAAAATATTATTTTTTAAAGTATCTAACTTTGTAAATACTTGGTTCCCCACGTAATTTTTTTCAACGAGATCAAAGTGTGTATACTCAGTTTTATTTAAATCAAACCTGTTTGAGTGCACCCCAAAGATAGAATAATCAGCACAAAGTAATGCATATCTATCATTCCAAGCTGCAAGGTAACTTTGAATACAATCGGGTTCCATTATATCATCATCGTCTAGCCCAGTTATAAAGTCCCCAGAGGCCATATCAATAGCACGATTCCTTGCATTACATGCCCCTTTAGGTTGCTCATTAACTAAGAATTTTAGCCTATGGTCTTTATTTGCAATGCCTTCTAAAAGAGAAATAGAGTCTTCACACTTCCCATCCAAGGCTACTATCACCTCAATATTAGTATGTGTTTGAATCAGAACCGAATTGAGTGATCTACTAAGGTCACTAGGACGATAGTGAGAGGGAATATATACACTTACTAATTGTTCTTGATTAGACACGTTTTTCACCTAAGTTATATACAAATGGAACTACTAAAAAAAGTATCCAGTATGGGTACACCCACATTTCATTAGAAATTGAGAGAAAACAAAATATTATTATTAGGTATCTATTAGCTCTTTTTTGCGTATTAAATAACATATATGTAAAACCAGAAATAATAAGCGTAAATAACACTATCCCATGATCTACTAATATAGCTAACCATCCATTATGAGGTTGAACATAACGCATACTTAACTCGAGTAAACTCCTTACCCCTGTTATCCCATACCCTAATACCGGTCTTTCGTAAAATCCATCTAGAGCTAATCGCCACATAACTAATCGCTGAGAAAACGTTGATAAGTGCTCAAAAAGAGAGAAAGCAATTACAGCGCCGAACAAAATAAAAGCAATGAAACCTATGTTGAAAATTACTTTAATTTTTAATTTAATAAACATTAACCTAACCAACAGGAGAGCACTGATTAATAAAACAGTTTTTGAACCTGAGGCAAAAAGGGTAAGCAAACAGACTAATAATAGAGCTCTATTAAAAATAGTTTTTTTAATATTAACAATAATATAAATACTAAAAACCATTAGTAGTGAAGTATAGTTTGGATCGTGTGCATAACCTGATGGCCTTACACCTAATAATGATAGTTTATCCTCAAATGCTTCACCGGAAGACCCTATAGATACAAATGGTAAATCGCCAGTCATAGCTTGGTACAAGCAAGAAAGAGACAAAAAAAAGCTAGATAAGAGCACTGAATTTATTAATACTTTATCATTTAAATATTTTTTATTTAGCAAAAAATAAATAGCTATTAAAAAATTATATATATACAAAATAATTACATTTTTATATACGGTAGTATTCTTATCAATATCAGAAAATTGCCAAGCAATTTGATCTTGAATCACTATTAATGTAAGTAATAATGTTAGTAAAACAGCGCGAGTAGGTACTACCCAATCACCAAATTTTACTTTTACTAGCAATGCAATAATTAAACTCGAAATAAAAAACGGGAAAACTAAAAACCGAATATCAAAACCAAGCGAAAATGTTCGGTTATAAATCGAGAAAATTAAAATGCTTATAAATATTGCGCTTAGTGATCTATTTAAGCCTAATTTATTTTTTTTAACGGCTTCATGAAGCTGCATTTATTGATTTAACCCTTCACGCTGTTAGCGGCCCATACCAAAAATTACAGTTTTAATTGTAAGCATAAGAATTTTTAAATCTAATATTGTAGAGTGGTGCTTAATATAATAAATGTCGTATTTATGCTTCCAAATTGCATCTTCTACCGATGCGCCATATGGGTACCTAACCTGCGCTAAACCGGTAACACCGGGTTTCACTGCATGACGGAAGCGGTAGTACGGAATTTCTTTTTCAAGATCTTTGATAAAGACTTCTCGCTCGGGCCTAGGACCGACTATTGACATACTTCCCTGTAGAACATTTATTAGCTGAGGTATTTCATCAATCCGTGTTTTTCGAATGAATTTACCTACTTTTGTGATTCTTACATCATTTTCACTAGCCCATTGAGCACCATTTTTTTCAGCATCACTACGCATTGACCTAAATTTGTAAACTTTAAACTCTTCATTGTATTGGCCTGTTCTTTTTTGTTTATATAAAATAGGGCCAGGGCTTTCTAATTTAATAAATAATGCAGCAGTTAATGAAAACGGTAACGTTACAATAAGTAAAAATACTGAACTTACGATGTCTAAAACTCTTTTAGTTATTTGAGTTCTCTTATTAGATAAGATTGAAAATGCCTTTTGATGTAGAAAGTAGCTACTATTCAATAAATGTACTTCTGTATAGTTTAATCTACCATCTAGATAACTAACTAATGGCTCTACCCAGGCACCACTTTCCGTTGCCCTTACTAAAAAAGCGCGCTGTTCATCTGTAAGCTGCGCACTTCTATAATGACATATGACTTTTTCAGTAAAGTCAATTAGTGAGAAGTCATTAATTACAAGCTCAAATGAATGGGCATTAATAATTTCTACAATATTAGAAACACACTCATTTGGGCAAAATACATATATTTTATTTTGCTTTAATGCTTCTTTTTTTGATTTAAAACTCTTAGTAAACAATTAAAAATTCCAATTTGTCTTATGTGTAAATAAATACCGTGTTACTTATGACTCAAAGTTTAATCATCGAAAGTAGTGTTTATTTAAAATTTATTTATAGTTTTAACCTAATCTGACTTATTTTATAGGTTTACTATTTCCCTGTTTAATAAAATATCTCATTAAGACAAAGACACAACTAATAAAAAACCCTAACAAAACCCCTACAAAGCAAATCAAAGCTCTTTGCGGTTTAAACTTTTTCTCTGGCACGATAGCTGGATCAATTGTTTTGAAAACATATTCATCTCGTACATTAGCGAACATAATGGTTTTTGTTTGCTCTTCTACTAATTTATAAAGTACAGCACGAATATCAGCAATTTTGGTTTGTTGTATTTGTGAAATTAAAAAACTAGTGCTTTTATTTGCTTCGACTACATCGCGCTGTTTCATGGTTGAGTTTATTTCTTGTATTAGCCAACTTACCCATTGCTCTGCAATATATGGTGATACATGCTCTACTGAAATAGTCACCATACCATTTTCTTTATTCGCATTTGTAGAAAGTACTTTTGTAAACTCTTTGTAAGCTTCTTGCATTGAAGGTTCAGCCTTAAAAGGAGGTTCAACTTCACGAACCCATTTAGCTTCACCTTTTAAATAAAGGTCTTTGTTATAATTTATTGTGTTATTTTGACTATTCCACGATTTTGCGGCCATTAAATCAGGCAATATATTATATTTTTTAATAAACTCGCTGGTAAATTTACGCGATTGCAACACTTCAAGTGCCATCTGAGTTTTATCTACACTACCGCCACCTAAACTAACACCTGCTAAACTAGCCAAACCGCCAAACTGACCTGCTAATGCACCTAGTCCTCCCTGCTGCTCTTGCTCTGCAGGTGCTAATAAAGCTTCTGACTTATAAATGTTAGGCTGATTAATCGCATAAAAAACAGACGCCACTGCAAATAAAATGGTTACTACAATAATAATCCATTTACCCTGCCAAATAGCAGTAAGCAGTTCTCTTAAGTCGATTTCGTCATCAGCAATGTCATAAGCAATCATAGGCTTATTTTTATCTGTATGATTATTAGAGCTATTATCCATTTACATCTCATATTTTGCTATCAGCTATTAAAATAGTTTTAATAGCGCTAATACAAACTTAAGTTAGAAATACTTTCGTTCTACTCAAGCCATTAGAAAAAACATACTTTCTATTAAATACCACTAATAGCAGCAACCGCTACACCTAGTTGGTACATAATCTGCGTTGCTGTACTCCAAAGTGTTAGCTTATCCATATGACTTGCATCCATTGGTATCACTATTGTATCACCAGGCTCTAACTGCTCTGTATTATTAGCCGTAAACCAGCCACCTGTATCAGGAATTTTCACCGAACCGTTAGCTTTAATTATGTAAATGCTATCTTCATCAGCGCGCTCTTTAAGACCACCGCTCAGACCAATGTAATCATCAACGCTAACGCCCGTTTTGTACAAGTGTGATGTTGAGTAATTAACCTCACCAATCACACTGATTGAATCACGCTTACTAGGTACATACAAAACATCACCATCTTGAAGTACTAAGTTTTGTTTGTTTTCAACAATTAAAGGTAAATCGATAACTAAGCGCCCCACAGCTTCTACACTTGCTAAATCATTTAGAAGCATATTCATTTCATCATACGAAAGTGTGTTGCTGCTTACTGAATTTTGAAAGCTTTTTGATGCAATATCACGGCGTAGCTCTGTTGATAAACGAGCTAACTGCTCTTGCTCCTGTTCCTTTATAGAAGCTCGAGTAAATACTGCAGCCTTCTCCTCTGCAAATTCAGAGAAGCCGCCTGCGCGCTCTAATAGCTCTGTTAATGTTTCGCCACGGCGGATAGTGTAAGTGCCCGGGAATCTGAGTTCACCTTTAAGTTCTACTTTTACGTTTTCTTGCCAGTTTGGGATAGCAAATACGTTAATACTGTCTTTACTCTTTAGCATGATATTGCTCTGTAAATCGCCGCGCATTGCGCTTTCTAAATCTAGGCGTAAGTGCTCAATTTGAGAGCTGTCGCTTTCAACAATCCGAGTAATCTCTGCCTGTTTTACATAAGCCGACTCCAGCAATCCACCGGCAGCAGTAACTAAATCACGCACTTCACCACCAACCATTAATGGGTAAATACCTGGAAATGTAACGTTCCCGCTAATTTCAACAAGTTGCATAGCTTGACTCACTGAAGCTTGCTGCTTAAATCTAGCTATAATTGGCGCTAATAAATTATAGCGACTAAATAATGCATAATCTTCAGGTTTGAGTTCTTGGTCTTCTTCTTTTGCTTTGCGTTTAGAAATTTCAGCAATAGTGAGTATTTTATTGTCTTCAAGAACAAGCTCTTCACCTTCTTGATTAACACCAATGTATTTTTCGAACTCTTTTTGCTCAAACTTATGCCATTGCTCGGCTTTTTGTTGCTGCTCTTGTTGCTCTTGGCTAAGAGCCATATTTGCTAGAGCTGATTGTTCTACTTCTTTTTCTTCAAAACGGCTAAATACAACAATTTTGTCATTAGCTTTAAGTTGTAAGTTGTTTTCAGGGTTTTTAATAATCGCTTGAGCAACGTCGAACTGATGCGCTTCTATATCGCCGTTTATATTTATTTCGCGGATTACGAGTCCATAGCTTAAATCTGCTTGCGGTAGTAAGTCACCACGTACTGATTTAAGTACATCAGAAATACGCTTACCTTGGTGCCATTGATAATTGCCTGGGCGTGCTACTGCACCAATTAGGCTAACCGAATTTTGATATTGAGAGCTAACTGAATTAAAGCGAATACGGTCGCCATCTTGTGGAATATAGTTAATTTGTGATTTTGAAAAATCTACCGAGAGTACTTCTTTACGATCGAAGTTAAAGCGCTCTACAATTGCACTTTTGGCATAGGCATTTGGTTTAAGACCTCCGGCCATTGCTAATAACTGCTTTGCCGACTCGCCTTTTTTAAGTTCAAATATAGCTGGTCGCTTTACTGCCCCTTCAACTCTTACTTGGGCACCAACCGATGGAATAAATACAGCATCGCCCGATTTCAATACAATATCATTACTGCTATCGCCATTAATAAGTAAGTCGTAAAGGTCAAAATTTGCAACTACGTTACCAGCTCGTTTAACTTGAATGTTACGAAGAGAAGCAATATCAGATACACCACCGCTTACAAATAATGCATGCGAAACGGTTGTTAATGAAGAAACACTATAGCTACCCGGCTTGTAAGCCTCACCGAGCACTAAAATACGCATGCTACGAAGCTGACCAAGCGATACAAAAGCTTTTACACCTATTACCTCTTGCTCTACTTTTACTTTTATTAGTTCTTTAATTTCAGCAAAGGTTAAACCAGCCACTTCTACAGGGCTTAGATCAGGGATACTAATACGCCCTTCACGGTCAACTATGACTTCAAAGCTGTCACTTTCTTTGCCATAAAAGTTGATTTTTAACTGATCGCCAGGGCCTACAATATAGGTATCTGGTACTGCAGCATTTTCACTCGGCATGAATGTAGTTGGTTCACCTGCAAACAACTCGTAACCATATGGTTTTAATTCGTCTGCTTTTGGTTTGAACCGCTCTTCATCTGTTAGCTGCTCTTTCTCTGGCTCTGCGCGCTCGCCAATACTGTTTTGTTGCTCTGTATTATTTTGATTATTGGATTGGTTTGTACCGGTGATTGTTGAAACATCAACACCGTATTGTTTTGCTAGGGCTTCTTGCTGAGCTTTTGGCAGCTTTTTAAATTGCTCAATTTGAGAAGCTGTTGGCGTAAAAGCCAAAGTACTAAAACTACAAAGTAGAATAAAAGCACTAATAAATTGTGTAAAAACTTTCACGAGTAGGTATATCCCTAGGTCTACAACCAAAATTGGTGGCTATAATACATTAATTTTGAGCAAATAAAAAAGGGACTTTCGCCCCTTTTGTCACTTTTGTGTCATTAACTTAGTTACATTGGTTAAAAACTGTAAACCAACGTGAATGACGTTTCAGTATCTGTACTTTCTTTATCATCAGCAACGTCTGAGTTGTTGGTAACATTAAAAGCTACTTTCATTTGTAATGAGCCGTTTATTTTTGCAAGCAATGCAGTTTCTGAACGAGTTTTAGTGTTTGTATCACCGTACTCCACAGCAACTAATTGGGTAAAACGGGCACTTTCAGAAATTTGCCAGTTGTAATCTAACTTACCTAAGGCAATTACTTCGCCTTCAAACTCGCCAGCAAGAGAGTTACCGTTATCATCTATTTCAGTGCTGTCATCTGGGTATTCAAAATATTTATAACCAGGACCAACTTCGGCGCTTAACCACATTGTCTTTTCGTTTAATAAACGTAGACCGTAACCAGCAGAAATTACCGACTCACTTCTATATGCTCCAAAATAATCTGAAACGTGTGAACCATAAATGAATAAATGAGAATGATCTTCATTTAATTTGTAATTGCCTTGAGCAGAAATTGAGTACTTTTCGTTAGTGCGCTGCTTATTTTTGTCGCCATCAGCATCTTCAACTTCATCTTCTTTGTAGATGCCGTCTAGCTTGTATTCGTTGTTCCAGTTTTCAAGGTTGTGTTGTACCTTGATACCACCTTTAAGTGTGGTTGTTTCGGTATTACCACTAGTGATAATAGCACCAAGTTCACTGGTAACTTCCCACGTTTTTTGATCTGCGTCTGCAGCGAATGCATTTGTTGCAGCAGATGCTGCAACTAAAACTGATAAAAGCTTTAATTTCATTAAAAAATAACCTTTGTATAAATGTATATCTATTTTATTAAAGCGTTACTTGTTAGAGCAAGCTAAATAGCTTATTAATTAAATTAAAAATTTTCATGCAGAAAATCCACATGAAAATTTTATAAGCAATTTTACTGCTACAACAATTAAGAAGAACCTTAATTTAATAGGTATTTAAAATTAGTCTTGCTTGTGTAAATGAACATCCATTTGCGGAAATGGGATGGCAATATCTGCATCATCTAATGCAATTTTAATATTTTCCATTAATGACCAGTAAGTAGGCCAGTAGTCTGCAGCGTTAACCCAAGGGCGAACAATAAAGTTTACGCTAGAATCACCTAGCTCAGATACAGCTACTGTATAAGCTGGGTCTTTAAGTATGCGTGTTTCTGCATCTAATACAGATTTTAGTACTTCTTTTGCTTGGCGTAAATCAGCATCGTAACCAACACCAATAACTAAATCGATACGTCGAGTAGACTCTCGCGAGAAGTTAGTAATAGCACCAGACATTATTTGAGAGTTTGGTACGATGATTACTTTATTGTCTGGAGTACGAAGCTCAGTTGAAAATATTTCGATTTTCTTAACAGTACCCATTTTACTACCAGCTTCTACAAAGTCACCAGATTTAAACGGACGAAGTAAAATAATTAGCACGCCTGATGCAAAATTAGATAGTGAACCTTGTAATGCTAAGCCAACAGCTAGGCCTGCAGCACCTAAAATAGCGATGAACGAAGTTGTTTCAATGCCAATTTGCGAAAGTGCCATTAATATGGTTACTGCGAACACAAGAGTGAACACGATGCTAGCAACAAAAGATCCAACTGCCTTATCTACTTTCTTCTTAGCAAAACCTTTTTCAGTTAAGTTAGAACAAAACTTAGCAACACGACTACCAATTAAAAAGATAACAAGCGCAACAACAGCTTGAATACCATAATGTAAGATTAGGCCTGAGTTTTCGTTAAGCCAATTAAGTACTGAATCCATATTTACTCCAAATGTTTTTTATTAAGCGTTTTCCGAGCATTATTATACATTAATTTACAATTTATTCTCATGAAATAATGAATTAATACTATTAAACATAACTTCATTCGATTTTTTAGGGGTAATTCTGTGCCAAATATATCCCCTGGTATGGATAAATATTAGTTGCCCAACGCTGATTACATTTGCATGGTTTAAATTATTTTAATTTATTTCACTTTTGGGCTTCACAACATTTATTATTTTATGTATTATGCGCGCCACACCAAACAAGGTGTGTGTAGTGGCGGTTGTAGCTCAGTTGGTAGAGCCCCGGATTGTGATTCCGGTTGTCGCGGGTTCAAGCCCCGTCAATCGCCCCACTTTTTCTCCTATTAATACCCTTTATTTATATTTCAATAATCTCCCTAAATTATCTTTTTATATCCTATACAGAATATCTAACCTTTGTTACCCAAATTAATTACTATTTTAAGCTAAAGCAGTCTATCAGCAACCTCTTCTGTTTTAATAAGTTTAATTAGAAGATTTATTAAACAAGTATTTAGCCTAAATTAAATAACATTTATTTAACCAATGTGATTACATTGGCTGTACTTAAGTACAAAAAGTGCTAAATTTCTAGTACATACATCTCTTTTTATGCAAAACATCAAACTTCTACTGGGATATAAAATTAAGCATGATTAAACAGGTTTTAAGAAATTTACTGTGTAGTTGTTTAGCTGTAATGAGCTTTAACTCATTGGCTCAAAGCAATGATGAATATAATAAGCTACTGATTGAACTTCAAAAATTAGTTTCTGAAAAAAAATATACTCAGGCTTATCAAAAAAGTAATAGTGAATACCAGTACCTGGGTGAACCCGTATACGATTTTTTACTAGGGATCTCTGCCCTTAAAACAGGACATCCGGCGCCAGCTGTATTTGCCTTTGAACGTGTGGTTGAAAACAACCCAAGGTGGTATCAAGCTCGCTTGTATTTAGTGCGCGCTTATTTAACAGTTAATAATTTACCTGCTGCTGACACACAAGCTTTAATACTGATTAACTCACCTAATACACCTAATAACATAAAGTCTTCAGCACAGTCGTTACTTGATACAACCACACTTAAAAAACAAGAAGCTAGGCGTTCTTATAAGCAAAATATTGAGCTTGCCCTTGGCGTTGATGGCAACGTAAATGCAGGTACGGCAGAAGATACAATTATAATTCCTAACATTGGTGAATTTTTATTATCGCCAGAAAGTAAAAGTACGCAAGACAACTATGCGCGACTAAATTATAGAGGAAAGTACTCCCACCCTATAGATCAAAAAAGTTTAATCACTTTGAGTGTTAATACTGGGTGGTACAAATTTGCAGAACTCAGCCAATACGATCGTATAAACGCGCACATTAATGCTGCTTATCAATATAAACAAAATGACATAAGTTGGTTTGCACAAGTATCGACGACTCCATTACTGCTTGATGGCGATCTTTATCGTACTGAATCAACTTTAACAGCAGGTGCTAATTATAAGCTGAATAAACAAGTTAATTTATTTAGCTCTGCGACTGCTGGTGTTTTGAATAATAGGTTTGATGAAAAGCTCGATAATTCGTTTTATACATTAAATGCAGGTGCTAGCTATGCAACTAATCAATGGTTTCAAAGTTTAAGCGTTAACGCCAAAAACGAAAAAGCCGATATTACTGAAGGCGAATTTAATAGCCGAAATATTACTAGCTTGTACTACCAAGCAAACACTCAGCTGGCTCAACATTGGCAGTTGTTGTCTCTTGCTGGATACCAATGGATTAATTATAAAGAAGATCACCCTTTATTTTTACAAGAACGTGCCGATAACCTCTTTATGCTTTCGACTACTGTTCGCTATTTAGTTAATCGTGATTTAGCAATACAGTTGGCTGCAAACTATCAAGATAAATCCAGTAATATTTCTTTATTCGAATATGACCGTTTAGATATCAATTTAAGCGCTTCTTACTCATTTTAATTTAAGGTATTTATGAAACATTTACTCCCTGTAATTACCACTTTACTGTGTGTAAGTTTTTATACGCAAGCAAATGATCCTGCTGGTAAAACTATTTTAGCGCGAGGCTCAGTACTTGCGGTTGATGGAAGCTCTGAACAACAACGACAGTTGCAGCGCAGAGATACCGTTTTTGGTGTAGATCGCATTACGACTGGAGAGAAAAGTAAAGCGCAGTTTTCGATGTCGGATGGTGGTTTAATCGCTTTAAAAGAAAATTCAGAACTAAATATTGCTAACTACGAATTTGATGCTAATACCCAACAAGGCTCTGCGTCCATTGAGTTACTTAAAGGTGGTTTACGCTCTATTTCGGGTGTGATTAAAAAAAATGGCGGCTCTTATAGTGTAAAAACTCCCGTGGGCTCTATTGGTATACGTGGAACACATTTTGAAGTTCAGCTCGTTGAAGGCAATGTATTTTTAGCTGTATGGGATGGCGCAATAGATTTAACTTTAGAAAATAATAGCGTAGTTTCTTTGGGTGATAACGAAGCATTTTCGTTTGCGCAAATTACAGCCACTGGTGAAGTATTAAAAACGACGCGTGCGGCACGTGTGTTTGATCAAAATATTGTAACGATCGATCCTAAAGATGACAACGAAGAAGAAACTGAGCAAGTAGCTGCAACTGAAGTTGAAGTAAATGCCTTTGAAACAGATACAGATGCTATGGATGTATATTCTGAACAACAATTTCAAACAGTTAGCAGCGCGTCTTTAGTAGATCAAATAGCTCAGCGCCAAGGTGTATTTAACTATGAAGCATCAAGCTTTAATGTAAATTCGAGTGTGGGTGCTGTTACTGACTTTGCTATGACTATGGCCGTTGATTTTGATAATGGCACAGTGCCTGATGGCGAAATTAGTTTTAATGACGCCGACGGAAATTGGTATGCAGCCTACAGCGGCTTAATAAATTTAAGCGAACTTGACCTAGCCGTTACATTTGCATCCCATGGTAACAATAAAGCCGAAGGTGATGTTGAGGCAATATTTTTGAATGACTTAGACAACATTACTGGCAACTTTAATCTTAACGAAATAAATAATCCTGATGTAAATGCTAGCGGTTCTTTTAAATTAGAACCATAAACACATTGGATACAAAGCTTTTATTATGGAGTATTTAAAATGACAGCAAAAAATATATTTTTGCTTGGTTCTATGGTGTTTTTGTTAAGTGCTTGTGGAGGTTCAGAAGAAAGCCCTGCTCAAGAGACTATACAATCACCTACAGCTGAAGTATTAACGCCAACAGTGACTAGCTATATAAATTTAGCTGGCGTTATAGCAAGTAATCAAACCAAGAATACAAAAGTTTTAGGTGCTGTCACTTCAAGTAGAGGAGTTGTTGGATCAAGCATAGCCAATACGCGCGCTAATATTGTTTTTTCACAAATAAACGAAACCGTGCAAGGCAATGTTTCTTTTTTACTTGAAGCTTCGGATGCGGATGGCATTGCTGAAGTTAATTTGGTGCTCCCTAGCGTAAATAAAAGAATATCACTGTGTTCTTCTGATTGTGGTTTTGACTACGAAAAATCAATTATAGGCCTCAGTCCTGTGCTTTATGGGGTAACTCCAGGAGAGATACGCCTAGAAATATGGATAACTGACACTTTAGATAACCAAGTCCTTGCTGATGCAATCACTTTTAACTGGCAACCATATCAAATTGAAGGGGTTACGGCTCAGCGAGACGAAGATAATATTAATATTTCGTGGCAAGCTAACCCCGAACTTAATCGTTATAATGTTTATATTGCAACTCAAGCGGGTGTCTCATCTACTAATATTAATGAGTTAGAAAACGGGCAACAATTTTTAAGTATTCAAGATACTACACTAAGCATTACCGAGTCATTGACAGATAAAAGTTATCAAGTACTTATTACCGGTGTTGATGGCAGTGGTGAAAGTGGCTTTGCTAATACAATAAACATAGCACCAGTGGGTGGAGAGCTTGCATTTGCGCCAGAAGCTAATGCCGATCAGTTTCAGATAAATGAAGATCAAACTCTACAAGGCAACGTATTAACAAATGATACGAATCAATACAGTGGCGATTTACGTGTAAATGCTGATGCCTTAATTCTACCGCAGCATGGCACGCTTAATATAAATGAAAATGGGGATTTTACTTATATCCCTATTGCAAACTTTAATGGTGAAGATGCCTTTAGCTATCAAGTTGCTAACGAGCTAGGTATGACAGACACCGCAGTTGTAGAGATAACTATTTTAGCTGTTAATGACGCCCCTATTGCGCTTGATAATACTTATAACATTACAAACAATGGAGCCTTAGTTGTCCTATCGCCTGGCTTACTTATTAACGATAGCGATATAGACTTAGATAACTTAACTGTTGATACAACGCCTGTTAGCGAACCGACAAGAGGACAATTAACTCTTTTTGATAATGGTGGCTTTGAATACCAGGGCGAGCAAAACATGCAAGGTGAAGACAGCTTTCAGTATAGAGTTGTTGATGCACAAGGTGCTCAGGCTATTGCAAATGTAACCATTGTAAGTACAAACACTAACGTAGCCCCTATAACAAAAAATGATAGCTATAGTTTAAGCGAAGATGAAACACTTGTGGTTACAGCAGCCAATGGCGTGCTTAGTAACGATACTGATCCAAATAATGACAGTTTTTCAGTTGATGAAACATTTATTGTAGCACCTACACATGGCCAACTATTATTAGCTATTGATGGCAGTTTTAGTTATATACCAGATGCTAATTTTAATGGTGTTGATCAATTTCAATATCAAGCTATCGACGCTTTAGGTGCGACTTCTACAGCGACAGTAACTTTAATAATAAACAGTGCACCTGATAACCCTGTCGCACAAAATGATGCCTATCAATTTAGTAAAAATAAACTATTTGAAGTAACTACGCAAAATGGCCTACTAGTTAACGATTTTAATATTGAAGCTGGCGATTTATCAGTTAATACCACTGCAATTAATACAACTCAAAATGGCGAGCTTACATTAAAAGTTGATGGCTCGTTCACCTATCAGCCAGACTTAGGTTTTATTGGTGTAGACAGCTTTACTTATTCAATTTCAAATGAGCAAGGCTTAACCGCGACAGCCCAAGTAACATTAAGTGAAAGCGGTGTTAATACTTTTCCAGAAGCCAATGACGATCAATATACGTTAGGTGAAGACAGCTCTGCATCTCTATTAGATGTGCTAGCTAACGACACTGATGCAGATGGCGATACAATTACTATTTCTAACATACAAAATATTGTTGGAGAGGCGACTATTGTTGCCGGAAAAATAGAGTTTACTCCACCAGCCAACTTTTCAGGTGAGATAGTACTAACTTACACCATTACTGATGGCTATAGCGCTGGTAATGAAGGTATAAACGACAGAACAGCTAGTGTGACTATTACAGTTACACCCGTTAATGATGCCCCTATTGCAAATGCTGATTCAGTAACGATGAACGAAGATGGCCCTGCGGTATTAGTTAACGTATTAGCTAACGACTCCGATATTGATGGCGATACTCTTGCAATAACAGCTGCTACTGCAGATATTGGTTCTGCATCTGTTGTTGATAATAAAATTCAATACACGCCTGTTGCTAATACAAATGGAACAGCAATTATTAGCTACACAATAAGTGATGGAAGCGGCGGTACTGCAACTACTAACTTAACAATTACTATACTACCAATAAATGATACTCCAATTGCAAACGCTGACTCAGCTACAATTGATGAAGATGCTGCTCCAATACTAATAAACGTATTAGCAAATGACTCTGACGTGGATGGCGATAGCCTCACTATCAGCGCTGTCTCGGCAGATACTGGCTCGGTCTCAGTGATAAGCAATCAAATTCAATACACTCCTGAGACTAACAGCAACGGTTTAGCAACAGTTACTTATACTGTAAGCGATAGTAGCGGTGGTACAAGTACAACAACATTAACTATCACTATTACTCCCGTAAACGATGCCCCAGTTGCAAACGCAGACTTGGCTACCATGGCTGAAGATGCTGCGCCAATACTAATAAACGTATTAGCAAATGATTCAGACGTGGATGGTGATAGCCTCACTATCAGCGCAGCCTCGGCAGATATTGGCTCAGTCTCAGTGGTTGGCAATCAAATTCAATATACAC
>NZ_AUTN01000024.1:0-14727 GCF_000497955.1 Pseudoalteromonas sp. TAE56 | reverse complement strand
GTTCGAAAGTACATCGGCTGCAGTAACCGAAATAGAGCTACTAAAGTCGCGCAGTATAATAGGTGAGGCAGTAGACACTTTAAAGCTTGATGTAATAGCAGAGCCTAAACTATTCCCATTTATAGGTAGCCGAGTTTACCGAACTTTTACCCCAATGGAAGATGGCGACTTAGCCGAGCCAAGCTTTGGTGCAAGCAGCTATGCGTGGGGTGGCGAGAGCATCAATGTATTTAGGTTTGATGTACCACGTACTGCTGTAAATCAAGAATTTACATTGGTAGCAAAGGCTAATAATAGCCTTGCACTTTTAAATGAAGACGGTGAGCAAATATTATCGGGTAAAGTAGGCGAGGAGCTTACAAACGGTAAGTTTAACCTAACCATTCGTACTTTAAATGCACGCCCTGGTACAGAGTTTACAATTACCCGTAAAGATCGCTTAAATACTATTTTAGATTTGCAAACTGCTATTGGTGCAAGTGAAAAAGGTAAAGACTCCGGTATAATTAACTTAAGCTTACAAAGTACTAAACCGAGCTACGCTGAAAAAGTGCTTGATAAAGTAGCTGCTATTTATGTACGCAGAAATGTTGAGCGCAATAGCGCTGAAGCGCAAAAGTCGCTTGAATTTTTAGAAGTACAATTACCTGAAATTAAAAAACAGCTTGAATACGCAGAGCAACGCTTTAACGACTATCAAATAAAACGCCAGTCAATAAACATAACGCTTGAGACTCAAGGCGTGCTTGAACAAGTTGTTAAGCTTGAAACTAAGTTACAAGAGCTAAACCTAAAACGCTTAGATATTGGCCGAAAGTTTAAAAAAGATCATCCTTCATACCAAGGTATTCTGGAGCAAATAGATGCTGTTGAAAGCCAAAAGCAAGAACTGGTAGGTGAGGTAGGTAACCTACCAGAAACTCAACAAGAGCTACTACGTTTAAAACGCGATGTTGAGGTAAGTAACCAAATTTACACATTGCTGCTTAGTAAAACACAAGAGCTTGATATAGTTCGCGCAGGTACCGTAGGTAATGTACGTATTATTGACTACGCTGAGGTAAATACCAGCAAGCCAGTTAAACCTAAAAAAGCATTAATCGTGGTAATGGCCACTATGCTTGGTGGCATGTTAGCCGTGGCTATTGTGCTTATACAAAAAGCAATGCACAAAGGCGTTGAAGACCCAAGCGAAATTGAAGCGCTAGGCTTACCGGTATACGCAAGTGTACCGCATTCAGATTATCAAGATAAACTAAGTGGCTTTGCCGAGCGAGCCCGCAAAAACAAAACGAATAAGCCTAAAAGTATATTAGCGCTAGATAACCCAGCCGACTTAGCAATAGAAGCACTACGTAGCTTACGTACTAGCCTGCACTTTGCGATGATGGAAGCTAAAAATAACATTATTGCTATATCGGGCCCAAGCCCAAGCGTAGGTAAATCGTTTATATCGGTTAACTTAGCAAGTGTGCTTGCACAAAGCGGTAAAAAAGTACTTATTATTGATGCCGATATGCGTAAAGGCTACTTACAAACGCAGTTTGGGTTAAAGTGGGACGATGGATTAAGTGATTACTTATCGGGTCGTTTAAACCTAGAGCAAGTTACTAAACCAACTAAAGTTGAAGGTTTGAGTGTTATTACGCGGGGGCAAATACCGCCAAATCCTTCAGAACTATTAATGCATAGCAACTTTAGTAAGTTAGTTGAAGAAGTAAGCGCCGCTTACGACATTATAATTATCGACACCCCTCCAATACTTGCAGTAACCGACCCTGCCATTGTCAGTGCGCATACGGGTACCACATTACTTGTTGCACGTTTTGGCCAAAACCATGTGCGCGAAATAGAGCTAACACGTAATCGCTTTGAACAAAATGGTATAGATGTAAAAGGCGTAGTTTTTAACGGTGTAGTTAAAAAAGCGAGTAATGCGTATGGGTATTACGGATATTACAACTACGAATACAAAAGCGATAAATAATTTTTAACTCTTTATTATTAAAATATAAAGGGCCTATTGGGCACTTTTAAATAAAATTACAAAAACAAGGTATTACAAAGAGATAGTTAAAATTAACTGTCTCAATTTAGAAAAAAGTGTCTCAGTAGCTTGTTATATACATGAGGCACTAAATTACCAAAATGTAATTTAATAGTGAGATTTTAATCCGCGGTACTAATATAAGAAATTTGACGTGTTTTTTATTAAAAAATGAACGAAAACCCACCTGAAATATTGTAAAACGTTCTTTTTAACCATTTGTATACTTCTCAACACTAGCTTTTATTGCATCACTTAACTTGATACTAATTTTAAAATTTAACTTTTTAGAAGCTCGAAGCTCTATCACTTAACAAAGAGAGTAAATATATGCACGATTCATTAACGGACCTAAAAATTGGCATCATAGGTTTAGGTTACGTAGGCCTTCCATTAGCAGTTGAATTTGGTAAAAAATTCCCAGTAACCGGGTTTGATATTAATCAAGGTCGAATTGCACAGTTACAGTCAGGCCACGACTCAACACTTGAAGTAAGTGACGAAGAACTTAAACAATCTCCGCAGCTTAGTTTCTCTTATACAGTGTCAGATCTTGAAAGTTGTAATGTATATATTGTTACTGTACCAACACCTATTGACGCACACAAACAGCCTGATTTAACACCACTTATAAAAGCCAGCGAAATGCTGGGTAAAGTAATTAAAAAAAATGACATTATTATATATGAGTCAACTGTATACCCTGGTGCTACGGAAGAAGCTTGCTTACCAGTAGTTGAGCGTGTATCAGGCCTAGTATTTAACAAAGACTTTTTCGCTGGCTACTCACCAGAGCGTATAAACCCAGGCGATAAAGAGCGCCGTGTTACCAATATATTAAAAGTGACTTCAGGCTCGACCCCTGAGATTGCCGAAAAAGTTGATCAACTTTATAACTCTGTAATTACAGCTGGTACGCATAAAGCGAGCTCAATAAAGGTTGCTGAAGCCTCTAAAGTTATTGAAAATGTTCAACGTGATGTCAATATCGCCTTAGTGAACGAATTACATCAAATTTTTGAAAAATTAGGTATTAATACTAAAGAAGTCATTGAGGCGGCGGGAACAAAATGGAACTTTATGAAGTTACAACCAGGATTAGTTGGTGGTCATTGTATAGGGGTTGATCCATATTACCTCTTGCATAAATCTCAAACCTCTGGTTATGTTCCTGATTTAATGCGTAAAGCCCGTGAAATTAATGACTTTATGCCTACATATATAGCGCAAGATTTTTTAAAGCAATTAATTAAACAGAAAATAAATCCCGTTGATTGTAAAATTGGATTACTTGGCTTTACATTTAAAGAAAACTGTCCGGATATTAGAAATACAAAGGTATATGATTTATATCTAGCCTTGGTTGAGCTTGGTTTAGATGTTGAAATAATTGACCCTTGGGCAAATATAGAGGAAGTTAAAAATCAGTATGGTTTACGCGTTAGCAACAATCTAAATTTCAAGAATAAGTCAGCAGTATTATTAGCAGTAGGCCATGAAGAAATTATTAAAGCTTGTAAAAAGTGTAACGAAGATCAATTCATCTATGATTTTAAGGGAATATTGTAATTTTGGGTGTTTAATAATCTAAATTTTAAGGCCAAGTTAGCAGTTGGCCTTAAAAAATTATTAAAGTCTTTAAAAAGTATTGCGAGGATTAATTTGTACGTTACTTTAAGAGGATATTGTAGTTTTAGATGTTTAATTGTCGAGGTGACTTGTTAGTAACTTAAAAGTAAATATAACAGTAAACTACATAAGCCAAATATATATGGCGTTTATAGGTTTAGCAGTACTGCCATATTATATAAGTCTAATGGGAGTAGAGGCCTATGGACTAGTTGGTTTTTTTGCAATGCTTCAAGCATGGTTTAATCTTTTAGATTTGGGGCTTACAGCTACGATAAGTCGCGAAGCTGCTAAAAATGGAAGTGGCTCGGTAAGCAATCTAGCATTTAGGCAATTATATAGAGCATTAGGTGTTGTCTTTTTCTTATTTGGGTGCACGGGCGCCATAATACTACTACTGTTAACTGATAACATAGCTTTGAATTGGCTAACTGTAGAAAAAATTGAAATTAAAGATGTTATTTTTTCCCTCAATGTTATGGTCTTTTGTCTTCTTTTTAGATGGTTAATTGGCCTTTTTCGTGGAGTGCTCACTGGGTATGAAAAATTTGTATGGCTTAGTTTTTATAACTTGTCTTTTACATCATTAAGGTTTTTGGGAGTATTTATCCCGATGTCATATTTTGGTTACAGTGTAAAAGTATTTTTTATATATCAAGCTGTCTTGGCTTCACTTGAGTGCATGGTGATTTTTTTCTATGTTAGAAAAACTTTACCCAAAGTTGAAATTAAACAAATCGGCTGGTCGTTAAAACCTATAAAACCAGTGCTATACTTGTCCCTATCTTTAAGTGCCTCATCAATGATTTGGGTTGTGGCTATGCAGGTTGATAAATTAATACTCTCAAAAACTCTTAATCTCTCTGATTATGGTTATTTCACTCTTGGTGTGCTAGCTGCTAACTCAGTTATGCTTCTTACTACTCCTATAAATAGTGTTTTAATGCCTCGTTTTGCGAATTTATTTTCACTAAATAAATATGAAGAGTTGAAAATTATTTACAATAAATTTACTCAGCTAGTAGTATGTATAGCAGGTAGCCTTTCTTTCTCTCTTTATTTCTTCTCGAAAGAGATAATGTTTATTTGGACTGGTGATGTCAACGTTTCAGAAAATTCACACGAAATTATGGGGTTATACGCATTAGGGAATTTATTTCTTGCAATAAATCTATTTCCATACTTTTTACAGTATGCAAAAGGAGATTTACGACTTTATCTTATTGGTAATATTATAATGCTTTTAATTTTAATTCCCTCGATGTACTTGATTTCTCAAAGGTTCGGAGGGAAAGGAGCTGGATATATTTGGCTTTTCGCCCATTTACTTTACTTTATTTTCTGGGTACCTGTATTACACAATAAATTAAAAATTATCGATCATTCCAAGTGGTTATTTTCAAACGTAGTCAAAGTTTTAGTACCAAGCTTTTTTCTATTAATGTTTTGCAGTCAATTGTATGAGTTTGCCACTGTTGATCGTATATTTAGTTTTATTATGATTACTTTATTTTCGACAATATCTCTTATAATATCATTTTTGTTTTCTGATGAATTTAATTTTAAAACGAAAAGATTTATTAAATCCAAAGGTATTAATAAATAAATATGTTTTATTTAACATTACTTTTATTTTTTATAATTAATATTTATAGCTGTGAACGATTAGTAATTAAAAATAATAATCCAGCTTATTTTTTAGGTATTTTCCCTACATTCATTTTCTTGTGGTTAGTACCTGGTTTGCAAAATGGTGTAGGGGTTGACTATGAGTCATATGTAGATATGTATTATTACAGTGACGAATTAGACCGAGTTTATAGAAATGGTGAATATGCGTTCTACTATATTTTTCATTTGATAAAGGAATTTGAATTTGGACAACAAGGTATTTTTATTGTTTCAGCTTTGTCTAACTCTATAATTACTCTCCTGGTAGCTTTTAAAATACGAAAGATAACAGAAAATAAGTATTCGTTATGTTTAATTATATTTTTATTTTTTGTAGTAACTAATATGTTTCATAACCAAATGAATGGAATTAGACAGTATATAGCAGTTTTTTTATTTCCATTAGCTTATATATTATTGTTTGAAAAACGCTTCAAATCCAGTTTGTTAGTTTTTATTTTTGCTTCATTTATCCACAAAACTGCATTGGTTGGGCTCCTTTTTATTCCTATAGCATTTATGTATATAAGTATTTCACGACTAAAACTTTTTTTTATATTTATTCTTTTGCCTTTTATATATTTTTCTTTAGGTGGAGTGGTTAGTTTTGTAATAGTGAAATTTTTCCCTCTTTATGAACATTACTTAAATTCTGATTATGGACAAGCTCTTCCACTATCATCAGTTTTATCTAGAGTGTATTACTTACCTGTATTTCTATGGTTTTGGTATGCTTTTTTACATGATAAGAGTTATCTTCATGATTTAATTAAGGGCCTTTTGTGTATTTGGATCTTTAGCTTTTGGCTTTTTATCTTTTTCTTAGATTATGGTTTTTTCTATAGAATCGCAGTATATTTTTATTTTTTCAATATTATTCCAATCTGTTTTCTCTTTTATAGTTTAAAATCTTCAAGGAGTTATTTGCAAATTGTTTTGTTATTAATATATATAACATTTCCCTACTTACTAAAAGTTACAGTTCTTGCTCGTGGAGAGTTTCTCTACTCAACTATATTATGATTAAGGAAAAATTAGTTAATGTTTAATCTTTCTATTGGTATATCTACTGTTAAAACTAATTCCGAACAAGCTATAAATCTTGCATTTGAGATACTAAAAGCTGATAAATCAAACTTTGTTAATGAAGTTATAATAATGGCGCAGTTTGAAAGTGAGAATAGTAATGAAATATTAACTGAAAAAGTTAAACTATTTAAATCAATGGATAAAGGGTTGAGTAAAAGTAGAAATTTCTTAATGTCAAATTCCTCATCTGACTATATATGGCTTCTTGATGATGACGTTAGTATATCTGAAGAACAAATAAAAAATGTTGAAGCTATTATTAATAATATAAAATATGAATGCACAGATGTTTTTATTGGTAAGATATTAACGGCTGGCACCTCTAATACCCCATTTAAAAATTATTCTAAAGAAAGAAAGGGTATAATAGGTTTATTGCAAACAAGTTCAATCGAGATTATTTTAAATAGAAATTTCATAGTTGAAAATAATATTAAATATGATGAGCGTCTCGGTTTAGGTGCGATGTATCCTTGCGGTGAGGAGAATTTTTTTTTAATTGATACTTGGAATAAAAAGGCTAAATTCAAATTTTTAGATATTTTCACTCTATCACATCCAAAGCTTGAATTACCCGCATCATCGACTAGATATTTCTTAAGTGAAGATCAAATTAATGCAAAAATTTTAATATTAAGAGCTCTTCCAACTAAATTACGTTACTTATATTTTTTAAAGGTTTCTTTTAGGTTACTGATGCTAAAAAAGTTCAAGCTACTAATGTATTTTTTTAAAAACTGCAAGAGTACTAATTTATGAAATTGATATATTTACACCAATATTTTAAGAAGCCCTCAATGAACGGTGGTATAAGGTCTTATGAATTTGCAAAGAGGCTTGCTGATCTGGGGCACCATATTGTGGTAGTTACTTCTGATAACGAAAATGAATTTGCAGGTTGGAAAGTAGAGGAACTAGATGGTTTTGAAGTACATTGGGTGTCTGTTAAATATAACAATAGTTATGGATTTTTAAGACGCCTTTGGGCCTTTGTAAAGTTTTTAGTCCTTTCAAGCCTTCATATTTGTAGTTTGAAGAGTGATAAACTTTTTGTTACTAGCACTCCTTTGACAGTCGCTATACCTGCAATTATTTATAAATTAATTAAAAGGAAACCATATGTTTTTGAAGTTCGAGATGTATGGCCTGAAGTACCTATTGCCCTAGGTGTAATTAAAAATAATGTTTTAATTAAAGCAGCATTCTTGTTAGAAAAAATAGCTTACGAAAATGCAGCACATATAGTTGCACTTTCACCCGATATGAAAAAAAGCGTGCTAAAACGTTGTACAGGTAAAAGTGTTACAATAATACCAAATGCTGCAGATTGTCATTTATTTAATCTATCTCTACCTACTGATGACCCATTTATAGAAAAACTCCAATATATCAAAAGTAAACATAAAAAAGTGGTTTTTTATACTGGTGCTTTTGGAATGGTTAATAATCTTAGCAGTTTTATAAAGTTAGCCTCTTACTCTAATGGTGATATTGGTTTTGTTATTATAGGTCAAGGTAAGGAGGAGCCTGCTTTAAAAAGTTTAGCTGCTGAGTTGTCTGTTTTGGGAAGCACATTGCATTTTTTACCTAGTGTAAATAAGAATCAATTGTCAGCAGTACATTCTATTTTTGATATGGCTACCTCAACGGTTTTACCAATTGAGGCATTATATGCAAACTCTGCGAACAAGGTTTTTGATGCTTTTGCTGCAGGCACTCCATTATTAATTAATCACGGAGGCTGGATAAAGGAATTAATTGAAAGAACGGAAAGTGGCCTTGTTATTAATAATACTCCAACTATTGTTGATTACAGTAGATTAAAGGACTTTTTATTATCCGAACAAGATTATGAAAAAGCTTGTAGTGCATCATTTGATTTGGGTAAATCTGAGTATAACCGAGAGCAACTTTTCAAAACGTTTTTATCTGTTATTGAAGAGGGAATAATATGAAACGTCTTTTTGATTTTATAATTGCCTTCAGTACATTGCTTATTTTATTACCAGTAATAATTGTCGTTGCTGTATTGATTCGTTTTAAAGTGGGCTCACCTATTTTATTTACTCAAGAACGACCAGGCCTGAACGGTAAAGTATTTAAAATGATGAAGTTTAGGACCATGCTCGATGGTAAAGATAAGCATGGCAACTTGCTGCCTGATGATGAGCGTATGACAAAATTTGGCGCATTTTTACGCTCGACTAGTTTGGATGAACTCCCAGGTTTATTTAATGTATTAAAAGGTGATATGAGCTTAGTAGGGCCAAGGCCTTTATTAGTGCAGTATTTACCGTTATATAGTAGCGAGCAAGCACGCCGACATAATGTGCGCCCAGGTATAACTGGCTGGGCTCAAGTAAATGGGCGCAACGCTATTAGTTGGGAGCAAAAGTTTAAACTAGACGTTTGGTATGTTAACAACCAAAGTTTTTTACTCGATATTAAAATTTTATTACTTACCGTAAAAAAAGTATTTGTACGCGAAGGTATAAGCGCTGACGGGCACGTAACTATTGAGCCATTTAAAGGTTCTAATAATGACTAATAAGCTGGTTGTAGTTGGCGCCAGTGGCCATGGTAAAGTAATTGCCGATATTGCCGAACAGCTTGGTTTTATTGTTAACTTTTATGATGATGCCTACCCAAGTAAAACCTACATTGAACATTGGCCTATACATGGTACTTGTGCCGACTTAATAGCATTAAAAAATACAAGTACAACTCCTAATGACGTTGTTGTTGCTATCGGTAATAACGATATTCGCCAGCAAAAAATACAGTTGTTACAACAAAATAAGTTTAATTTAATAACATTAATTCACCCCACAGCTGTTATAAGCCAATACGCTACAATAGCGCAGGGAAGTGTCGTTTTTGCTGGTGCTATTATTAATGCGTTTGCCAATATAGGCGTTGGCTGCATAGTTAACACCTCAGCTATTATTGAGCACGACTGTGCTATTGGTGACTTTACTCATATTTGCCCTAATACTGCTTTGGCGGGCGGGGTTATTATTGGTAGTAAAAGTTGGATTGGCATTGGTAGTCAAGTAAAACAGCTTTCAACTATTGGTAACAATTGCTTAATTGGTGCGGGTAGTACCGTTATAAAAAATATACCTGATAACGTTACTGCATTTGGCTCTCCTGCAGTACCAAACAAATAAGACCTCATTTCTATATAAATTAATAGGAACATCATGTTAAATACCCCATTTTCTCCTTGGCCTAGTTTTACTCAGCAAGAGGCCGATGCCGTTAGTCGTGTAATTTTATCGAATAAAGTTAATTATTGGACTGGCACTGAAGGCCGTGAATTTGAAAAAGAGTTTGCTACTTGGGCTGATAGTGAATATGCCATAGCGCTTGGTAATGGCACTTTAGCACTTGATTTAGCACTTAAAGCATTAGATGTAGGCGCTGACGATGAAGTAATAACTACACCGCGTACATTTTTAGCATCTGCGTCAAGCATTGTTACTGCGGGCGCTGCGCCGGTATTTGCTGATGTTGATTTAAATAGCCAAGCAATTACAGCCGCTAGTATTAAAGCAGTACTTACACCGAAAACAAAAGCGGTTATTGTTGTACATTTAGCGGGGATGCCTGCTGAAATGGACGACATAATGTTATTGAGTAAAGAGCATGGTTTTTATGTGATAGAAGACTGTGCCCAAGCTCATGGTGCTAAATATAAAGGTAAGTCTGTTGGCAGTATTGGGCATGTTGGAGCATGGAGTTTTTGCCAAGATAAAATAATGACAACTGGCGGCGAGGGCGGCATGGTAACCACTAACTCAAAAGAGTTATGGTCAACTATGTGGAGCTATAAAGATCACGGTAAAAGCTTTGATGCTATTTATAACCGTGAGCACCCACCAGGATTTAGATGGCTGCACGAAAGCTTTGGTACCAATTGGCGTATGACTGAAATGCAAGCTGTGCTTGGTCGCATACAATTAACACGTATGAGCGACTGGACTGCAAAGCGCCAAGCATATGGTGCTCAGCTAGACGAAGCCGCAAGTGGCTTTAGTAGTATTCGCTTAGTGTCAGTGCCAGAGCATAGTGAGCACGCAGAATATAAACATTATATGTTTGTTAAGCCTGAGCAATTAGCAAATGGTTGGAACCGTGACCGTATTGTTAATGCTATTGTAGAGCGCGGTGTACCTTGTTTTCAGGGCAGTTGTTCTGAGGTGTATCTTGAAAAAGCATTTGACAACACACCATGGCGCCCAGAAAAACGTTTACCTAATGCCGTAGAGCTAGGTGAAACTTCCATCATGTTTTTAGTACACCCAACGCTTACTGAAGCCGAAATAGCCAAAACAACCCAAGTAATCAAAGAAGTCTTTAGTCTCGCAACCAAATAGATTTGCATATAATTAGTTAAATAAAATGCCTACTAACAAGTTAAGAAGTTGCTACGCTTTAGAAATTAAAGCTGTTTAGCGGCCTTTCATTTACTCTTGTTTGCTGCTTTTTATGTTGTATATTATTTTTGGCTAATAGCTGAAGATTACTCGCCATAACTATTATTTGTGAAACCTAGCACCTTAATTATAAAAGGAACTGTCAGTGGATAGCTTTATACGCTCTATTCTAAATGCATCTCGCGCTAAAAAACGCCTTATTACTTTGTTTATCGATACGTTATTTATTGTAATCGCTTTTTGGTTAGCCCTAATTGTAAGGCTTGATAGCTTTGAACCACTGCAGCGTTTAGATAATTGGCTTTTATTAGCGGTGTTGATACCTGTAAGCTTATATACATTTATAAGTTTAGGTTTGTACCGTGCAGTACTTAGGTACATGAACTCCCAAGCCATATGGGCAATAGTATTAGGTACAGCTATAACCACAGTTAGTCTGGTTTTAATTGCCTTTTTGATAGGCACAGATATACCCCGTACTATGCCGTTTATATTTGCTTGGTTGTGTTTACTAACCGTAGGTGGAGCCCGTGTATTGGTACGTGCGATTATTGGCAAAATGACTACGAGTAAAAAAGAGTCTGTGATTATTTATGGGGCGGGCTCTGCAGGGCGACAACTAGCCACGGCTTTAGGTGCTGGCCCAGAGTATTTTGTTAGTGCATTTATTGACGACGATGCTACTAAACATGGCTCAATAATTCAGGGTATACCCGTTGTATGTTTTAAAGGTATTTACGAATTAATTAATAAACGTAAAGTTAGCAAAGTTTTATTAGCATTACCTAGTGCAACACGTGCCCGCCGAAAAGAAATACTAGCCCAATTAGAGCCGCTCACCATTAAAGTGCTTTCAATGCCAGGAATGGCTGATGTTGTTGAAGGTAAAGCCAAGCTTGCTGAAATAACAGAAGTAGGCGTTGAAGATTTATTAGGCCGAGACCCCGTAGCCCCTAAAATGGATTTAATGACGGCTAATATTACTAAAAAAGTGGTTATGGTAACTGGTGCAGGGGGTTCTATTGGCTCAGAGCTTTGTAGACAAATAGTTAAACTAAAACCCACTAAATTAATTTTATTTGAACAAAGTGAGTTTGCTTTATATTCAATAGAAAAAGAACTCAACGAGTATATTTGTAATAACGCTTTAGAATTAGAGTTAATTCCTATAATGGGTTCTGTTCAGCGCATTAATCGTCTTGAAACGGTAATGAAAACCTTTGGTGTGCAAACTGTTTATCACGCAGCGGCTTATAAACATGTACCATTAGTTGAGCATAACGTTGTTGAAGGTGTACGTAATAATGTGTTTGGTACTTATTACTGTGCTAAAGCAGCAGTTAATGCTGGCGTTGAAAATTTTGTACTTATATCTACCGACAAAGCCGTTCGTCCTACTAATGTAATGGGGGCGACTAAACGTATGGCCGAATTAGTGCTGCAGGGCTTAACGCAAGAGCAAGGTGTTAAGCACAAAACACGTTTTTGTATGGTCCGCTTTGGTAATGTATTAGGGTCGAGTGGCTCTGTTGTGCCGCTATTTCGCAGGCAAATAAAAGAGGGTGGCCCGATAACATTAACACATCCTGATATAACACGCTTTTTTATGACGATCCCTGAAGCTGCGCAATTAGTAATACAAGCAGGGGCGATGGGCAAGGGTGGCGATGTGTTTGTGCTTGATATGGGCGACCCTGTTAAAATTAAAGATCTTGCGACTAAAATGGTTCGTCTTTCTGGTTTTGAAGTTAAAAGCGATACTAATCCACATGGCGATATCGAAATTAAGTGTACAGGCTTACGACCAGGTGAAAAGCTCTACGAAGAGTTATTAATAGGCGATAACGTGGGTGAAACAACACATGAACGAATAATGACAGCTAATGAGGTGATGTTGCCTTTGGCCGAGCTTAATGTGTTTATAGAAGCGTTAGATATTGCATGTCATAACTTTGATCACGAAACAATACGTCAGCTGCTCTTAGACGCACCAACAGGTTTTAATCCAACCGATGGTATATGTGATTTAGTTTGGAATGCAAAAAAAGACCTAACCAAGGGAAACAAGCAGAAGGTTGTAAATATTAATTAAGTTATTACTTTACACGCTAAGTTGAGAGACACTGTGTTTTAAAGTAACAAAGAACGATCAGGCTGAGTAAGGTTGTTGATAATAATTTATTCAATATTCTGACAAATTAAAGCTATGTACTTAGCTTTTATATTTAATGAAATTTAAAGCGTGAGTTTAACTCGCGCTTTTTGCTTTTTGAAATAAAGCTATATTTTTAAGATAATGAGCTAACAAATATTAATTATAAGTGCACTACGCATTTTACATTTTAAAAGGAATAATTATGCCACGTAAATACTTTGGTACCGATGGAGTAAGAGGTAAGGTTGGTACTTTTCCTATCACGCCTGATTTTGCAATGAAATTAGGGTGGGCCGCGGGTACTGTTTTAGCCTCTAGTGGTACAAAAGAGATTCTAATAGGTAAAGATACGCGTAACAGTGGTTATATGTTTGAGTCAGCCATAGAAGCTGGGCTTTCTGCTGCGGGTGTTAATGTAGCATTTGTTGGCCCAATGCCAACGCCTGCTGTTGCTTATTTAGCATCAACCTTTAGGGCTGATGCCGGTGTTGTAATTAGTGCATCGCATAATCCATATTACGATAATGGTATTAAGTTTTTTAATAATTCTGGCACTAAATTAAATGATGAGCAAGAGCTTGAAATTGAAGCTTTACTTGAGCAAGCATTAAATAACAACGCAATGCAGTGTGTAAGCTCTGAGCGCTTAGGTAAAGCAAGACGCATTAATGATGCCGCAGGGCGATACATTGAATTTTGCAAAGGCATATTTGCTAAAGATTTAACGCTTGAAGGTTTAAAAATTGTTGTCGATAGTGCTAACGGGGCTGCATACCACATAGCGCCTAATGTTTATGCAGAACTGGGTGCCGATGTTATTAGCATTAACGATAAACCAAATGGTTTAAATATTAATGAGCAATGTGGTGCTACACATCTAGATAGCCTTCAAGCTGCTGTACTAGAACATAAAGCAGACTTAGGTATTGCGCTTGATGGCGATGCTGACAGATTAATGCTTGTTGATGACAGTGGCGCTGTGATTGACGGTGACCAAATTCTTTATATTTTAGCTAAAGCAGCAAAGCTGCAAGGCAAAATGCAAGGTGGTGTTGTTGGTACACTAATGTCTAACCTGGGGTTAGAGCTAGCGCTTAAGGAAATGGGTATACCATTCAAACGCGCAAAAGTAGGTGATCGCTATGTTGTTGAGCAGCTTAAAAATACGGGTTGGAAACTTGGTGGTGAAGGCTCAGGCCATATTCTACACCTAGATTATGCAACAACCGGTGATGGTATTGTTGCCTCTTTATTGGTGTTAACAGCGCTAATTCAGCAAAAGCAATCATTAAAAGGCTACGTAGCAGGTATGCAAAAACTACCGCAAGTACTTTTAAATGTGCGCTTAACAAAAAATAATGCGAATGAAATTCTAAATACTAATTCGGTAAAACAAGCAGTAGCAGAAGCAGATATAGTATTGGCAGATACAGGTCGTGTTTTACTACGTAAATCAGGCACTGAGCCATTGATCCGTGTCATGGTTGAATCTACTGATTCCGTAGCGTCACAAGAGCAAGCTGAGCATATAGCTAGTTCAATAAAAGCGTTATTGTAGAAGTATGTTTTTTGTCGGTGATGAATCACATTAGCGCGAAGTAAATTCGCACCTACAGGGTGTGTATATTGTAGGAGAGGTTTTAACCTCGCTTTGGTAACGTTAAATTACAAGAGCGCGAAGTAAATTCGCATCGATA
>NZ_AUTN01000023.1:0-2571 GCF_000497955.1 Pseudoalteromonas sp. TAE56 | reverse complement strand
TAGCCGATACAGCGCTGGTGTCGGATATAGGCGAGCAATGATCGCCAAATATACCACCACCTAAAATAGCACCTACCACAAGCGATGGCGGTAAACCTAGCGCTTGAATAAGTGGCACACCAATTGGGATTAATATAGCAAACGTACCCCACGATGTACCTGTAGTAAACGACATTACCGCACCAGTTAAAAACAGCACCGGTACTATTAAGTAAATAGGTAAGTAGTCGCCGACAAGTGACGCTACAAATACCCCAGTGCCAAGCTCTTTAAGACTTGCGCCGAGTGTAAGCGAAAGCAGCACAATGGCGACCAATGGCATTAATTCGCCCATGCCTTTAAAGCCTGTATCAACTAATTGATGGTGCGTAAATTTACGCGAGCCAATCATTAAAAAGTAAGCCACAACAATGGCTAAAACTGTTGCGTATAATACTGATTTAGAGCCACTGCCCTCTGCCAACACACCATTACCGGTGTAATACATAAAGCCAACCATGCTGGTAATAAGCGTAATAAGCGGGATTAACATGTAACGCGCTTTAGAGGCTTTTATTTCATCTTTTACGTCGGTTGTTTGAAGCTCTAGTTTTTCTTCGGCTTCTTTCATTGGGCCGTGCACTTTATCGAACGCGATTGTGTAAAAAACAATGGCAAGGGTAATTATGGCGTAAAAGTTATACCCTACGCTGCCCCACAATACCGATACAGCCGACTCACCTAGCTCGTAGTTACCTAACAAACCAAGTACAAATGCACCCCAGCCGTTAAGTAGTATTAAAATACACACTGGCGCACTGGTGCTGTCAATAATGTACGCTAAACGCGCTCGGCTCATTTTAAATTTGTCGAACAAGCCACGCGATAAAATACCTGAGGTAAGTACGCTCAAGTTAGATTCTATAAACACCGCAATACCGGTAAACATGGTTAAAAAGCCCACTTGGCGCTTACTTTTTGCAATGCCTTTGTTCATTAGCATATTAACAGTTGCTGCAACGCCGCCAGATTCGCGAATGTAGGCAAGCAATGCACCAATTAAAATACTAAATATTAGTATGCGTGTATTACCTGGCGAGCTGGCAACCGAAATAATACGTTCAATGGTATTTAAAAAAGTATCAAACACGCTATTACCTTCGCCCTGAAAGGCGAGTAAAAACTCAGAAGAAGCAACGGCAACAAGTAGTGCCATAATCACTTCTTTTCGCCAAAACACGATAGCAATCGCAATTAGCGGCGGTAAAATAGAATACCAATGCATAAAAAGTTAACCTTAGTTATTAGCGAGTAAACCTCGCTTTGTACGCGTTTTAACGCTTATTTGTTAAGCCTAACAACATAAACCGGCTTAGTTTTATAGACCGCTTAGCTTAATGGATTGGCTTACTCAAGTCACCTGTAAATAAATCACTTAAGGTGGCACAGTTAGTACGTTTTAACCTATACGATAGCTTATTGATTTAGTAACGCTTCGTAAATAAGCGAGACCACCGATCCGTACTGCGCGGTTTCAAATTGTTTGCCTATAAATTCGTAACGTTTTTGCGAGCCTTTAATTGCGCTATGGCGAGCATTAGTAAGTAAAACAATAGCCAAGTCGTAGGCGGGGTCTATTACGGTTACTGTGCCTGTCCAACCGGTGTGGCCATAAGCCTGCGCGCTTGCATAAGGACCAAAGTGCCAACGCCTTGCTTGGTTATTACCGGCAAGCCTAAAGCCAAGCCCGTAGGTTTCATCGCTTGATTGCGGCGTTAAAAATTGCGCTAAAGCGCTTGCACTAAATAATTGTTGGTCGCCGTAGCCACCATTATTTAATAATAGCTGGCAAAGCACGGCTAAGTCGTGGGCGTTACTAAATAGCCCCGCATGCCCTGCTACGCCATCAAGTGAATAATAAGCGCGCTCGTCATGCACTTGGCCTTGTAAAACATTGGTGCGAACATTATCAAACTTAATACGCCCGTCTCGTGTGTTGCCGCTAAGCTCAGTGGCTGCAAATTGCTGCGGCTTAAAGCCTTTTTTAAGTGGATTAAATAACGTGTTAGTTAATTTTAGTGGCGCATACACTTGCTGCTCTAGGTATTCGTCAAGAGGCTGCCCTGTAACGCGCTCAATTAGTACGCCTAAAATCATGTAATCAATATCTGAGTAAACATGCTGCCCAGATAATTTACTGCTAAAAGGCACGCTGGTAAGTAATAGCTGCTTAGTGGTTTTACTGTTTTGCGAATAAAACGCGTCGCCATAGCTGCCATCTTTGCGATGGAAGTCAAATACTGGCGGGTATCCGGCGCTGTGAGTGAGTAACTCTTTTACTGTACGTTGTACTCGCCCTTCGCCTTTATACTCGCTTAGGTAGCTTTGCACGGGTTTATTAATATTTAATAGCCCTTCGCTTACTAATTTCATAAGTGCAAAGTTGGTGGCAAATATTTTGGTGTTTGAGGCCAAATCAAACAAGGTATTAGTTTGCATTGGCTCTGGGCGAAGTAGCATTAAGTCACTTTGCTGATATTGTTTTGCATCGCCATAGGCGGTTAACTTTATTAGCTCTCCATTTTTAACAAC
>NZ_AUTN01000022.1:0-1227 GCF_000497955.1 Pseudoalteromonas sp. TAE56 | reverse complement strand
ATAGACAATAAAATAAGGTAGCACAGTATGGCTTCAGGCTTCTCTTTTCAAAACCTAAGCATAACAAAAAAAATACATGCAATAACATGTATTGCGGTTGTGGCTTTTGTAGTGATCGTATTGATAAACTATTTAGCTATGAATGATAATAAGGTTTCTCTCGATGAAATGAGTAACTCATCGTATAAAGTTGTAAAAATAACGTCGCAAAACGTGGGGCTTTTAGAGAAACTTGATGAACTTTATACCCAAGCTGTTACGTTTGGTGAGCAAGACCTTATAGTTAAAGCAGATGAGGTATATCAAGCTTTAGAGTCTAATATTGCATTAATAACGCAACTTAATAACTCCTACATTAATAACGATATTATTAATGAGTTGTCAGATTATGAAAAAATATCCTCAAGTATTGCTACAGGTATGGTTAACGGTACAGCTGATTTTAGTAAGATTCAGCAACAAGCGCAGCTTAAAACAAGCTTATATGGATCTGTTTTAGAAAGCTTTAAAGGCGCTCAACAAAAAGCTGATAATCGTTTTTTTGAACTGGTTGCCAACACTAAAGCGCGCTCTGATGAAGCATTAACTCTAATGTTAGCTGTATCCATTATTTCATTAATTTTATTATTGTTTATGGCTATTTGGATTGCTAAGAATATAGGCTCATCTGCTAGTGATGCAGCTAACAACCTTAGTTTATTAGCAAGCGGGAATGGTTCTTTAAGCACCCAACTATCTGTTAATTCAGAAGACGAGATTGGCCAAGTTTCTATTAATTTCAATGCATTTATTTCCTTGCTAAGAGAAACGGTTCTTGAAGTTATTGCTGTATGTGAGCCTTTAATGGAAAACTCAACACGACTAGTTCAAGGTATGGAACAAGCTGAGCGCGCTACAACAAAACAAACCACTGATGCTGAAATTGTTAAGCAATCTATGGAAGAAATGAAGCAGAGTGTTGGTGACATATCAGAATCTGCGGCTAACGCTTCTCACGCTGCTGAAACGGCCGAGAAAGAAGTTGAACAAAGTCGTACACAAGTGCAAATGTCAGTTACCGCCTCTCGTACGCTCAGTGATGAAATCAATCGAGCTGCAAGTACTATCAATAAGCTTGCGGACGATACAAAAAATGTATCGCAGATTTTGAATGTAATCACGTCTATTGCAGATCAGACAAACTTACTTGCCCTTAATGCTGCTATTGAAGCCGCTCGAGCAGGTGAA
>NZ_AUTN01000021.1:0-7739 GCF_000497955.1 Pseudoalteromonas sp. TAE56 | reverse complement strand
AACCATTTTTCACACTGACAACATCTTCACACACAATATAAAGATTCTGTTTGCTACACTTTGGTAGCTTTGTATTACATATCATGTGGTTTGAGCCAAGAATAAAAACAGTTCAAGCTAAGTCACCACCTAACTTGAACCGCTTTTCACACTGACAACATCTTCACACACAATATAAAGATTTTTTACTGCTACTTATGAGTTACTAAAACTCAAAAGGTTGCATTTGTTACTCTTAAAAACAATTTAATATAAGTTGTTTTGAGTTGATGGAGTAACTTTAATATTTAACTTTATTTTCGACAAACGATAAAAACGAAACCAATGAGTGAAAAAAATTAAACTATAGACTTTAGTCTAATGCGTGGTGTTAAGTGTATGTATTTAAATAAAATATTATTCAAAAATTTAAATTAGATTTAAGCGAACCATTAATACAACCCGTAATTAGGTGTATTAATAAACCCGCCTAACAAAGGGTTATTCTTGGATTTTTCTAAATGTGCTTACAACCCACTTTGCAAATAAATCAAGCGGGTGATTAGGGGTACTTGATTCGTGCTGCACTAAATAGTATTTATCTTTAGTTGTTAAAGGCTGTTCAAATAATTTATAAAGCCATTGCTCATCTAACCAACTTTGGCTAATTGGCAGTGGAATAAGTGCAATCCCCATACCTTGCTGCGCTGCACGGGCTACACCAAACATGCTATCTATTTGAATAATCTGCGAGGGAGAAAAGT
This sequence comes from Pseudoalteromonas sp. TAE56, assembly GCF_000497955.1. Classification (NCBI taxonomy): domain Bacteria; kingdom Pseudomonadati; phylum Pseudomonadota; class Gammaproteobacteria; order Alteromonadales; family Pseudoalteromonadaceae; genus Pseudoalteromonas; species Pseudoalteromonas sp. TAE56. The sequence continues at coordinate 6,996 of NZ_AUTN01000021.1, read as the reverse complement.
CATCAATACCCGCTTTTTCAGCCCATTGGTGCCATGCCCAAGGACGAGCTTTGTGGAGGATCAGCGGGACTTGGTTAAGCGCTTGACGATGATCGTCCCTCCATTGTTCGAGCAATTTTTTATTACATGCAGGAATATATTCAAGGTTAAACAACTCTGTCGCTAATCCTTCAGTAGGTTTACCAGAGGACAATACAATAGATAAATCGCTATGACGCGTTAACTCTTTGCGTGTTTTAAGCGTGTCCATTTGCAGGTTTATATTAGGGTGCTCTGACGTCCACTCACTTAATTTAGGCATGAGTAGTTCGCTGGCAAAAAATTCAGGCAGCGTAATCGTCAAATTTGTATTTTGCTGCATCTGACTAAACTCATTAATAGTGCTCTCTAACATTGTGATGATAGGAGACACCGCATCAAAAAAGTTTTTACCCGCTGTGGTTAAGCTAATTGAACGCGTTTTACGTTGAAAAAGCTCAATACCAAGTTGTTCTTCAAGTTGTTTTATTTGATGGCTTACCGCAGAAGGCGTTAAGTACAGCTCATTAGCTGCATGCTTAAAACTTAGGCTTCTTGCGGCAAAGCAAAAAGAGCGAAGGCCACGAATAGGAGTTTGCATGTTTTCCAGAATTATTTAATTTATTGAGACGCCTTACTTAGGCAAAATTTGAACCAACTATTTAATGTATAAATATCAGTAGGTTAAAAATAAATTCAACGCTAGTTCACAAAAAAGGTGCAGACTATCCACAAAATAGTGCAAAGAATCTAAGCGCTTACATTTAATTTATATTTGTATTATAGATAAAATTTACTACAGATGTATGAATGACGGTAAAAATAATGGCAAAAGATAAAAAAAATCCCTCGTGAGAGGGATTTTGGGTAACTCAGCGCCATTGGCACTGGGAATGAGGTCGGTACAGGGTAAAGCGTTATTTTAAGTTAACTTATTAAAAGTTACTAAAAAACCATTTCTGGTACTTCACCGTCAACAAGTAATTTACCTGCTGTTTTACTAATGATTTCATCAACAGATACGCCCGGAGCGCGTTCTAATAGATGAAATGCGCCGTCTTTAACTTCTAATACGGCTAAATCTGTTACTATTTTTTTAACGCAATTAACGCCAGTAAGCGGTAAAGAGCAGGCCTCTAATAGTTTAGAGTCACCATGCTTACTTGCATGGGTCATAGTAACAATAATATTTTTCGCGCCAGCGACTAAATCCATCGCGCCACCCATGCCTTTGATCAGCTTTTTAGGGATCATCCACGATGCGATGTTGCCGTTCTGGTCAACTTCAAATGCACCCAGAACGGTTAAGTCTACATGACCACCCCGTATCATGGCAAAACTATCTGCACTATTAAATATGGCTGCACCTTTAGCTGCTGTCACGGTTTCTTTACCCGCGTTAATCATATCTGCATCTAGCTCTGCTTTAGTAGGGTACGGGCCCATGCCTAAAAGGCCATTTTCGGACTGTAACATAACTTCAATATCATCCGGTACATAGTTTGCGACGAGTGTCGGAATTCCTATGCCCAAATTTACGTAGTAACCGTCTTGTAGTTCTTGTGCAACACGCATTGCAACTTGTTCACGTGATAATGCCATAATTATGCTCCTGCTTAATCTCGTGTTGTTACACGTTCAATGCGTTTTTCAAAGTTGCCTTTAATAACGCGATTTACAAAAATACCTGGGGTATGAATTTGGCTTGGTTCAAGCTCACCTGGCTCTACAATTTCTTCTACTTCGGCAACGGTAATTTTGCCAGCTGTTGCAGCCATTGGATTAAAGTTCATGGCGGTATGTCTAAACACTAAATTACCAAAGCGATCGGCTTTCCATGCTTTTACTATGGCAAATTCACCTGTTATAGACTCTTCTAAAATGTATGGGCGACCATTAAATTCTTTTACGTCTTTGCCTTCAGCAACTGGAGTGCCGTAACCAGTGGCGGTGTAAAACGCAGGTATACCCGCGCCACCAGAACGCATTTTTTCAGCAAGTGTACCTTGTGGTGTAAGCTCTACATCAATTTCGCCACTTAATAACTGCTGTTCGAATAGGGCGTTTTCACCAACGTACGAGGCAACTACTTTTTTAATTTGTTTGTCTTGTAATAAAATACCTAAACCAAAGTCATCAACACCACAGTTATTAGATACCACGGTTAAGTCTTTTGTTTGCATGTGCTTAATTTGTTTAATTAAGCCCTCAGGAATACCACATAAACCAAAACCACCGGCAATAATGGTATCGCCATCTTTTAATCCTTCCATTGCAGCTTCGTAGCTATAAACTACCTTATCAAAACCGGCCATGAGTCTCTCCTCAATGTGTGCTATTTGTTGTTAACTATCTTGAATCATCATTTTATAAGATAGCTATTTAGTGTGCAGTGCCACAGATACTTTACTCACAGGTTGCTTACCAAGTGCTTTGGTTATCTCCCAGCCAGCGTTACTTAACCTTTGTAAATCAATTCCGTGTTCAATGCCAAGCCCTTGCAGTAAGTAAACTACATCTTCGGTGGCAACATTTCCTGACGCACCCTTAGCATAAGGACAGCCACCAAGGCCTGCGACTGCCGCGTCAACCGTTGCTATACCTAGGCTTAAAGCTGCGTAAATATTTGTGAGCGCTTGGCCGTAAGTATCATGAAAATGCACAGCCAACTTAGTTTTGTCAATGTGCGTTAAAAGTAACTCTATTAACTGCGTTACTTTTTTAGCGGTGCCAACACCAATGGTATCGCCAAGACTTACTTCGTAACACCCTAAATCTAATAGCTTTTGCGATACATTAAGTACTGCTTGTGGATCAATCTCACCCTCGTAAGGGCAACCGAGCACACAGCTTACATAACCACGTACGCGGATATTATTAGCTTTAGCAAATGCCATTACCTCGCTAAAGCGTTCAATACTTTGCTCTATTGAGCAGTTTATGTTTTTTTGACAAAACGACTCACTTGCAGCGGTAAATATAGCAAATTCTTTAATGCCGACAACGTGCGCTGCTTGTGCACCTTTTAAGTTAGGTGTAAGAGCGCTTAAATTTACATCGGGCAAATTAAGGGCTGATATTACATCCGCTGAGTCTGCCATTTGCGGCACCCATTTAGGAGAAACAAACGCGCCAGCTTCAATATCTTTTAAACCTGCAGCACTAAGGGCGTTAATAAGCGCTACTTTATCAGCTGTGCTTACTGTTTTTTCGTTTTGTAGACCGTCTCGCGCACCAACTTCAACAATACGTACTTTACTGGGAAAGGCATTCATTATGCACCTTCCTCAGTCATATCTTCTACTATCGCAAGCAGGGCACCATGGGTTACTAATTCGCCTTCACCAAAACAATAACTTTTTAAAATGCCGTCATGCGGTGCGTTTAGCGTGTATTCCATTTTCATGGCTTCAATAATAACAACCGCATCGCCTTTGGAAATTGTGCTACCAATGTCGATAAGATGTTTTACTACTGTGCCATTGAGCGGGGCGGCAAGTGGCAGAGCTTCGCTTTCGTGCGAACTAATATAATGTTTATCAACTAGTTCAAGCTTAGTTTGCAGTGCCTTATTCATCACCGTTACACTATTACCTACCGTATTATTATCTACCGTAGTTACGTGTGCGCTGTGTTTTTCGCCATTAATAAATACACTGCAAAGATTGTTATTTAATGTGCCTTGTAGGTTAAATACGTGCTCGTTATGCGTAATAGTGTAGCCCGCTTTCGTTTTTATAGCGCTTAGCTGTAAATCAGCAAAAGGGACTTTAATTGCTTGCGGAGCATTGAGTGTAAAACCGCTTAGTTGTTGCCAAGGGCTAGCACTGTTTTGCGCATTTTGGGTGCTAGTTAACGATTCTAAATAGGCAAAAGCACCAATAAGCTGACTTGCTTGCAATAACGATTCATCAACCGCTACTAACGAATCACCTTGCTCTGCAATAAAGTGTGTACTTGGCGCGCCTTGTTTAAACGTAGGGTGGCTTGCTAAATTATGTAAAAAGCCAATGTTAGTGCTAAAACCCGCTAAATGAAATTGTTCAAGGGCGTGTTGTAAGCGGCTCAATGCTTGTTCGCGATTATCATCGTGCACAATAAGTTTTGCAATCATCGGGTCGTAAAACGGACTGATTTCGTCGCCTTGAGCAATGCCTGTATCAATGCGCACAAATTCGCTGTTAAGGGGTGTATGTAACGCTTCAATAGTGCCCGAGCACGGTATAAAGTCGTTAGCTGGATCTTCAGCGTATATACGCGCCTCAAAGCTATGACCCTGCAATTGAATATCACTTTGTTCCAGCGGCAGTATTTGCCCGCCTGCAATATTAATTTGCCAATTGACTAAATCTACACCGGTTACCATTTCGGTTACAGGGTGTTCTACTTGAAGGCGCGTGTTCATTTCCATAAAGAAAAATTCATCGCCACACAGTAAAAACTCAACAGTACCTGCACCACGGTAATTTATAGCCAAAGCACAACGTACAGCCGCTTCGCCCATTTCTTTGCGTAGCTCGTCAGATAAACCCGGAGCAGGGGCTTCTTCAATTACTTTTTGATGACGACGTTGCAAAGAACAATCACGATCGCCTAAATAAACACAGTTACCGTAATTGTCTGCAAAGACTTGCACTTCAACATGGCGAGGCTGGTTTACATAGCGCTCAAGCAATACTAAATCGTTACCAAAACCGGCAATCGCTTCACGTTGTGCGCCCTCAAGTGCACTCATAAATTGTTTGGCGTTTTGTACAACGCGCATACCTTTACCACCGCCACCAAAGGCGGCTTTAATTAGTACAGGGTAGCCAATTTTTTCAGCTTCACTTTGTAAAAAGGCAGGATCTTGTTTTTCACCGTAATAACCAGGCACTAACGGCACGTTAGCAGCTGCCATTATTTCTTTAGCGCGGGTTTTAGACCCCATAGCTTCAATGCTACTTGCTGGTGGTCCTACAAAAGCAATGTTATTAGCTTCGCAGGCTTTAGCAAATTCGCTGTTTTCAGATAAAAAACCATACCCTGGGTGAATACAATCAGCGCCGCAGTCTTTGGCAACTTGCAAAATTTTGTCTGCTACCAAATACGAATCTTTACTTGGCGCGGCACCAATATGGTAAGCCTCGTCAGCCATTTTTACGTGCTGGGCATGTTTGTCTGCATCAGAATAAACCGCGACCGTGGTTAAGCCCATTTGTTTTGCGCTGCGCATTACTCGGCACGCAATTTCTCCGCGATTGGCAATCAGTATTTTTTGTAATCGTTGTGTGTTCATAATCAATCCTACAGTTGCCAAGCGGGTGGGCGTTTATCAAAAAAAGCAGTTAGCCCTTCTTGACCTTCTACAGATACGCGAATTTTTGCAATACGCTCTGCGGTAAGCTCAATGAGTTCATCGGTTATTGGTTTATTTGCTACATCGTTAATTAATGCTTTTGCGGCTTTTACTGCTACAGGTCCGTTATCAATTAGTGTTTGCAACATATTATCGAGCGCACAGTCTAAATTACCGGTTACTTGATGAATTAAACCCAATTGTTTAGCAGTATGTGCATCAAACACTTCAGCCGTTAAAAAGTACCTGCGAGCAGCACGTTCACCAATCGCTTTAATGACGTATGGGCTAATAACAGCGGGAATGAGGCCCAACTTTACTTCGCTTAAACAAAATTGCGCATCGTCTTTACTAAGGGCTATGTCGCAACAAGCAATTAAACCCAGTGCACCACCAAAAGCAGCACCTTGCACAGCGCAAATTGTTGGATGCGGCGAGCTTGCCAATACCTGCATTAATTTAGCTAATTGCATTGAATCAGCTAGGTTATCGCCGTAGTTGTTATCCACCATCGATTTCATCCAGGCTAAATCGGCACCGGCTGAAAAGTGTTTACCTTCTGTTTTTAAAACCAAAGCACGAATATCAAGCGTATTTGCATGTTCGATACACTGAATCAGCTCGTGTATTACTTCGCTATTAAATGCGTTTCTTTTTTCTGGGCGGCTTAACACAAGTACAGCCACATTAGATTTTGTTATTTGTAGTGTTACTGACATTTTGCGCTCCGGTTACATTCTAAATACGCCAAATTTCGAATCACGTTTTGGTGCGTTATTCGCAGCTGTTAACGCAAGACCTAATACATTACGCGTGTCGGCAGGATCTATAATGCCGTCATCCCACAAGCGTGCGCTGGCGTAATACGGATGACCTTGTTCTTCGTACTGATCAATAATTGGCTTTTTAAAGTCACTTATTTCTTGCTCGCTCATGCTTTGACCTTTGCGTGCTAAACCATCTTGTTTAACTTGTGCCATTACACCCGCAGCTTGTTCGCCGCCCATAACCGAAATACGGGCATTAGGCCACATCCACATCATGGTTGGTTCAAATGCACGGCCACACATTCCGTAGTTACCTGCGCCGTAAGAGCCGCCAATAAGTACTGTAAATTTAGGCACGTCAGCACACGAAACCGCCATCACCATCTTAGCGCCGTGCTTAGCAATGCCTTCGGCTTCATATTTTTTACCCACCATAAAGCCGGTAATATTTTGTAAAAACACTAAAGGAATATTGCGCTGAGCACACAGCTGAATAAAGTGCGCGCCTTTTTGCGCCGACTCACTAAATAAAATACCGTTATTAGCTACTATGCCTACAGGGTTACCGTAAATACTGGCAAAACCTGTTACCAGCGTTTCACCAAAGTAACGTTTAAATTCATCAAATGAGGAATCGTCCACTGTGCGCGCTATTACTTCACGTACATCAAATGGCTTTTTAAGGTCGGTACCGACAATGCCGTAAAGCTCGTTTATATCGTAACGTGGTGGTTTTACATCATTTAGAAGAGGGGCGGTCGGACGTGTGTAATTAATACGCTCAATACATTGTCGCGCAATAGACAGCGCATGAGCATCGTTTTCAGCGTAGTGGTCAGCAACACCCGACACTTTACAATGCACATCGGCGCC
>NZ_AUTN01000020.1:0-3749 GCF_000497955.1 Pseudoalteromonas sp. TAE56 | reverse complement strand
CGAGGTATAAAACCTCACCTACAAATATGTGCCAACAGGTAGGCGCGAATTTACTTCGCGCTCATGTTTTAACACCTAAAAAAACGAGGTATAAAACCTCACCTACAAATATGCACCAACCTGTAGGTGCGAATTTATTTCGCGCTCGTGTTTTAACTCCTAACAACAAGTGAGTATAAAACCTCACCTACAACATGCGCCAACCTGTAAGTGATAATTTATTTCGCGCTCGTATTTTAACTCCAAAAAAAGTGAGGTATAAACCTCACCTACAAATATGCACCAACTTGTAGCTGCGAATTTACTTCGCGCTCTTATTTATATATTTATTAAAAAAATACTAATTAAAGTTTTTAATAAATTTTCGCGGCTAAACTTTTGTTTAGCCCAATCTAAACATGGCTTTATAGGTACTAAACTAGCGTCAAGGCCTTTACTCCCTTTAAACTCAATAACAATATTTGTTAAAGTGAGTGGCTATTAACCGCTAAGGCTTATTTACATAGGTACTCTATGTTGGCTATAATGCCGCCGTTGTTTAGTTTGGAATTGTATTTTTTGCAATTTAGTTATGTATTAAGGGCTACTATGGAATGTTGGTATTTAGTCGTATGCAAACCTAAGCAAGAAGAGCGAGCTAAAACTAACTTGCAAAATCAAGGGATTGAAGCGTTTTACCCCCAATTAACTACCGAAAGGTTGGTTAAAGGTCGTCGGACCGTCAAACACACCGCTTTATTCCCTAATTATTTATTTGTATGCCTTGAATCAAAAAATGGTAACTTTTCTGCTGTAAAAAACACCCGTGGAATAGGTGGTTTTGTTTCTTATGGGGCAAGTTATCAGTTGGTTTCTAAGCACATAATTGACCATTTAAAAAATGAACGTGCACACACTACTGAATCACAAATACCAAAAACAGGTGATGTAGTAAGTGTTAACAACGATTCATTCAGTAATATACAAGCAATATACAAAGAGCCCGATGGCGACTTGCGCAGTATTTTACTAATTAACTTACTTAATCAAAAAATTGAAGTAAGTGTAGATAATAAAGATATTAAGCAATAATAACTAAAAACGTAGCAGCGACTTTATGCCGCGAAAAAATAGTGTTATATCAGTAACTAGGAACTGTAACCTAAGGGCGGAAGCGTGCTCAAAGCCCTTAAAACACCGTGGTTAAATTAACTTGTAGACGCGCAGCTTGCTGGCGTGACGAGCAAAGCTCGTAATAGAACTTCTTCACAAAAGGGTTAAGAGCACACTGAGCTTTAGAGAAGTAAACTCATAAAGTACTTATTTAAATGGCTTCTCATTTACTCCTCATTCGCTTCTCTTTGTGCAATCATATTTTAAGTGATTTATTCACAAAGAGGTTAAGAGGGCGCTGCGCTTTAGAGAAGTAAACAGCCATAAAGTACTTATTTAAATGTCTTCTCATTTACTCCTCATTCGCTTCTCTTTGTGCAAAACTCAATGAGTTTATTCAAAAATAAGCTAAGAGTGCTATTCGTGTGAAAGCCCAGCGGCAAAGTTTAACACCGTGGTTAAGTTCACTTGTAGACGCGCAGCTTGCTGGCGTGACGAGCAAAGCTCGTAATAAGGTCTATTCACAAAGAGGTTAAGAGCACACTGCACTTTAAAGAAGTAAACAGCCATAAAGCACTTGTTTAAATGACTTATAATTCACTTCTCTTTGTGCAATTGGTGATGAATGCGTTAAGTGCTTTACTAAAAACGGCTATCAGTTAAATTTATTCATAAAGACCTTATGAAAATACTGATATAATTTCAGTGCTAATTAAAAACTTAGTAACAAAGCTTTTACAAAGCAAAGGCTATTGCTTCACAATAGTGCACATGCTTTAATTAGTCGGCTAAAATACAAGTGCTCACCAAGGTTGGTGAGTAAGTGCAATATTTAAAATAATTTTGGGATTCTACAATGGCGTTAAGCTGTAAATCACTCGCATCAATACTCGCAATACTAAGCATGACCGGCTGTACAATAGTACCAGGCAGCCACTTTGAAGGTATAGACTCAGGCGAGCAAACACAAAACCTCGAACAAGATCTCGAAAAAGTAAACATTCAAATAATCGACTCGCTACTAATAAATAAACAAAATCAAGCGCGTATAGCAGCTAAACCAATTTCAAGCACCGATGGTTTAAACGTAAGCAACTACGAATACAAACTAGGTGTTGGCGACGTACTAACCATAGGTGTATGGGATCACCCAGAGCTAACAATACCGGCAGCAGTACAACGTACCGCAGAGTTTGACGGCTTTAGAGTACAACGAGACGGCACCATTACTTACGCCTATGCACCAAATATACCCGCAGCAGGTAAAACAATAAGCCAAGTACGCAACGAGCTTGTAAAACGCCTAAGCCGAGTAATAGAAGACCCTCAAGTAGACGTAAAAGTAGTTGGCTTTAGAAGCCAAAAAACCTACGTTACCGGCGAAGTAAAACAACCAGGTGTATACCCAGTAACCGAAATTCCACTTACCCTTATTGATGCGCTAAACCAAGCAGGCGGCTTAACTGATGCAGCCGATTGGCGCACAGTAACATTTACCCGTGGCAACAAAACAGAAGTTATTAAACTTGATGACTTTTATGCCCATGGTGACATTTCGCAAAATCGTTTATTGCAACATGGCGACATAGTGCACGTAAACCGTAACGATACACAAAAAATATTTGTATTAGGTGATGTTAAAAAAGCAGGTTCAGTAACGCTTAACCGTTATGGTTTAAACTTGGCCGAAGCGCTAAGCGACTCAGGCGGTTTAAATGAAGCAACAGCCGATGCTAATGGCGTATTTGTACTGCGTAAAAGTGACCTAGAGCAAACCGGTGTTATTGCAAACGTATACCAATTACACGCTAAAAATATAGCGGCAATGGTATTAGCTGAACAGTTTGAACTACAACCGCGCGATATTGTATATGTAACATCGGCACCGCTTGCCCGTTGGAACCGTGTAATAAGTTTATTATTACCGTCGGTAGCATCGGTTGATAGCCTAGACGATATTTCATCAAACTAAGGGTTTTTAAAAATGTTTGATTCAGTTTTAGTAGTGTGTGCAGGTAACATTTGCCGCAGCCCAACAGGTGAGTATGTTTTAAAGCAAAAGCTTGAAGGCAAAAATATTAAAGTATCGTCTGCTGGGTTAACAGCACTTGAAGGCAAACCAGCCGATTCAAAAGCAAAACAAATAGCGCTTGCACATGGCGTAAATATGGATGATCACCAAGGCCAGCAGCTTACATCAAGCTTAGTTGCGCAAAACAGCGTAATACTCGTAATGGAAGAACGCCATTTAAACGACGTACATGCTCGTTACCCAGAGGCGCGCGGCAAAACGTTTTTACTCGGTAAATGGATTAATAACGCCGAAATACCAGACCCTTACCGCCAAAGCCAAGAGGCTTTTGAGCACGTTTACACATTAATCGACAGCGCGTGTAGCGCTTGGCAAAAGTATTTATAAGGAATGGCTAATTTAATGAATACCCAGCCGAATAACAGCGCTAGTAGCGCTAATAATAAAAGCACTAATAACACACAACCAACGCAAGAAATTGATTTAATGGCGCTATTAGGCGCATTGCTCGATCGCAAATATTTTATAGTAGCCGTAACCGCGCTGTTTATGTTCGTAGGTGTTGTTTATGCAGTATTAAGTACCCCTGTTTACCAAGCAACAGCCATGATACAAGTTGAAGACG